>NZ_MEEL01000034.1:0-44224 GCF_001724435.1 Microbacterium sp. SCN 69-37 | reverse complement strand
ATGTCGAGGAACTTGACGTCCTCGTCCTTGATGAACTTCAGAACCTCGGATGAATCTTTGAACATGGAGTCTCCAAGATCGGGTGTGGAACACGCCTGAACGGGATCAGGCCCGCCTCGACGCTATCGATGACCGGTTGCCCGGCAGTATCCCCCGTGTTTCGGGGATGTTACAGCGACGCGGATAAGCTGACCCGGTGACGGCAGGTACCTCCGACAATACGGGACATCGCGACAGCACCTATCCCGGGGAGCGACTCGGGCTGCCCCGGTCGGGCTCGGGGAGCATCGCGAGACTCGGTCGACGCGTCGGCGCTCTCGCCGTCGATCTGGCAACGGCGACATTGATCGCCTACGCGTTCTTCCCGGTCCTGGACGAGGTCACCGGGTTCCGGTACGCCAATCCGGTCGCGTCGAACCTGATCTTCGTCGCCGTGCAGGTGCTGTTCATCCCGACGCTCGGGGGAAGTCCGGGACATCGACTGTTCGGCATGCGGATCGTCCGTGTCGACGGGGGCTGGAGCGGCCTCTGGCGTCCGGTGGTGCGCACACTGCTGCTCGCCCTGATCATCCCCGCCGTGATCTGGGATGGCGATCACCGCGGCCTTCACGACAAGACCGCGGGGACGGTCCTCGTCCGCGGTTGAGGCTCAGCGCGGGCGCGGCGCGCGCGCACGCATCGGGTCGATGCCCTTCGGGATCGGCAGCGAGGTGACGGACTGCGAGACCGAGTCCACGCGCTTGACGACAGCGGCCATCGTCGTACGGTCGACCTTCTTGGGGAACGACTTGATGGTCGCGGAGAGCTTCGAGATGGGCACGTCGCCCTCACCGTGGCCGATGTACAGCACATTGATCGGAACGCCCGAGGCCACGCGCTGGACCTTCATCTTCTCGTCGTTGACGAGTCGGGTCAGCCGCCCCCGCGCGCCCTCGCCCACGATCACGACACCACCGCGGCCGATCACGCGGTAGACCGCGTCCTGCGTCTTCGGGTTGACCCCCACGGGCATCTCCGAGGCCACCCAGCTGCGGCCGAGCGAGGTCGACAGCACGTGACCGGCAGCTCCCGGCATCCCGTCGAGCTTGATGTACATCGCGCGGGTGGACAGACGTGTGAGCACGATCATGGCGCCCAAGAGACCGAACAGCAGGCCGGTGACACCCCACAGGATCACGCTCCAGATGGCCGCAGGCGGGATGAGGAACCCGATGAGGACGCCGATGCCGATTCCGACGACCACGACAGCGGCCAGCACCCACGGCAGCCAAGAGAATTCGGCCTTCGTGAAGGTGTAGAGCGAGCGGATCTGGGAGAAGAAGCCAGGGCCCTTGTCGGGTGCGGAACTGCGGGATGCCATGGCACACAGCCTACCGTCGCGGCGACACGGCGCACGCGCACGCGGTGCGACGAGAACTCCTCCCCAGCGTGGCGAACCCTTGGCGTCTGCACAGTTGACCCGCGCGGCGGCCGGCCCGGTCCACGAGCGGCGACACTCACGATATGAGCATCGATTCCGGTGTGCTCGCCCCGCCGCCGCTGCTGAGGACGCTGGGCGCCGCCGACGCCCCGTTTCCCGGCGACCTGCGCGCGGGCACGCCTCCGAGAGTGTGGGTGCCCCTGCAGGATCTGCCGAGCGAGATCTGGCGGGTACGGGGCGGCGAGCATGTGCTCGCCCCCGTCGACCTGGCGCGCACTCCGGACGGTCACGCCGCCCTGCTCCCGCACTGCCCGCACCGACTCATCACTCTCGTCGCCGGGCGTGTGTGGGAGGCGGGAGCGCTCGTCACCGCCGCCGTCAGTGTGCTGCGTGGCGCCGCCGAGGCAGAGCGCTGCGGGTTCACCGTCGGCTCCTGGTGGGTGGATGCCGACGGGTGTCCACTCCTCGCTGCGACCGGACCGGCCTGGCGGGACGATTCCGTCGCACTGCTGAAGGAGCTCGCCGAGGCTGCCGCGCCGGGTCTGCGGCAGGCGGTGCTCGACGCCGCGGAACTGATCAGCGAGGGTCGCATCACGCCGGGGCGGCGCGAGCGTGCGGAAGATGAGCTCTTCGCCGCCGCTGAACCGGCTCCTCTGCCGACCGCCGACGCGAACAGGGGGGTCGCGGCCATCCCGGCGCCGCGTCGGGCCGTACACCGCGGTCGAACCGGCGACGATCTCGCCTCGGATGCGTCGAGCTGGGTCGCGCCGCTCGTCGAGCGCGATCTTGCCGCTCGTGCGCTGAACGTCCTGGGCGATGTTCGCTCCGCGCTGAGGCGCACGATGAGCGCGACGCGCAGGCACGGGCTGACGGCGGTACGAGACCGGGCCGGACGCCGCGCCCTGTCGGCGACGACCACACGGGCGCACAAGGATCGTGCGCCACGCCGCCGCCGGCGATCCCCGCTGCTCGTGGCCGCTGCCGCGGCCGCGATCATCATCGCCGTGGGTCTCGCGTGGCCGGTCGACGAGAGCGCTTCATCCACGACGCCCGCGGCATCCACACCGTCGCTGGACAGCGGCGCCGTGTCCACCCCGGCGGCGACCCTCGACTCCGGCGCGTCGGATGCCGCAGCGCCTGCGCCGTCGCACAGCGCCGACGAAGGCGACATCGCGCGCCGCCTGCTTGCCGATCTCGCGTCATGCGCCCGGGAGCAGGTCGCCGACTGCTCCGACATTCTGGAGGACCCGAGCGCCGGCGTTCCTGACAGCGTCGTCGTCGAGGACGCTGAACTGCGCGAGGTCACCCTCCTCGACGAGTACGGCGGCGTGGCCGCCTATCGCGTCTCCGGCGGACAGCAGCCCAGCCAGGTGCTCGTTCTCGTGCAGGTCGACGGAAAATGGCTGATCCGCGACGTGTACGACGTCGCGGATCAGCCATGACATGCGAGCCCGTTGGCCGGGCGCGCGCTCAGATCCCCAGGTTGGCCTCGAAGTCCGCCGTCTCCAGGCGGGTCTTGACCGCACCCAGGAAGCGGGCCGCGTCGGCGCCGTCGACGATGCGGTGATCGTACGACAGTGCCAGATAGACGTAGGAGCGCACGGCGATCGCCTCGACGCCGTCGACCTTGACCACACCGGGCTCCTTCACGACCGCGCCTGTGCCGAGGATCGCGGACTGCGGAAGGAAGACGACCGGGGTGTCGAAGAGGGCGCCGCGGGAGCCGGTGTTGGTCACGGTGAACGTGCCACCGGCGAGCTCGTCGGGCTTCAGCTTGTTGTCGCGCGTGCGAGCGGCGAGGTCGGCGATCTCGGACGAGATCCCCGCCAGCGTCTTGGCGCCCGCGTCACGGAGAACGGGGGTCAGCAGGCCGCGCTCGGTGTCGACCGCGATCGAGATGTTCTCGGTGGCGGGGTAGACGATGTCGGTGCCGTCCACCGTGGCGTTGATCACCGGGAACGCCTGCAGCGCCTCGGCGGCAGCGAGGACGAAGAACGGCAGGAACGACAGCTTGCCGCCCGTCTTCGCGACGAAGTCCTTCTGGACCGCCGTGCGGTACGACGCGACCTTCGTGACGTCCACCTTCACGACCGTGGTGAGCTGGGCCGTCTGCTGCATCGAGGCAACCGCGCGCTCGGCGAGCACCTTGCGAAGACGGGACATCGGCTGGGTCGTGCCGCGCAAGGGCGAAACCTCGAGCGGGGCGGCCGCCGCCGGAGCGGGCGTAACAGCCGCGGCTGCAGGAGCGGCCTGGGCAGCCTCGGCCGCCTTGAGCACGTCTTCCTTGCGGATGCGACCACCGACACCGGTCCCGGTGACGGACGCCAGGTCCACACCCTGCTGCTGCGCGAGTCGGCGCACGAGGGGAGTGACGTAGGTCGCCGCGTCGTCGGCAGGCGCGGCAGCGGGAGCAGGAGCAGCGGCCGGTGCAGGCGCCGCAGCGGGAGCAGGCGCCGCAGCGGGAGCAGGAGCGGCAGCGGCAGCAGGAGCGGCCGGCGCTTCGGCAGCCGGAGCGGCCGGTGCTTCGGCAGCCGGAGCAGGCGCAGCTGCCGCCGGAGCAGCGGCTGCAGGGGCACCCGAACCGATGCGCGCGAGCACGGCGCCGACGGCGACCGTCTCATCCTCGGCGACGAGGATCTCCTGCAGCGTGCCGGCGATCGGAGAGGGGATCTCGGTGTCGACCTTGTCGGTCGAGATCTCGAGGAGCGGCTCGTCGACGGCGACCTCTTCGCCGACCTGCTTGAGCCAACGCGTCACCGTTCCCTCGGTGACGCTCTCACCCAGCTCGGGAAGAACGACGTCCTTCGCATCGCCGGACGGCGCAGCGGTGGCCTCAGGAGCCGCGGGAGCCTGTTCGGGGGCGGGAGCCGCTTCGGCCGGAGCCTGCTCAGCGGCGGGCTGCTCCGCGGCGGGCGCATCGTCGGACGGTGCGGCAGCCGAGCCGTCTCCGATCTTCGCGAGAACGGCGCCGACCTCGACGGTCTCGTCCTCAGCGACCAGGATCTCCTCGATCACGCCGCTGACGGGAGAGGGGATTTCGGTGTCGACCTTGTCGGTCGAGATCTCGAGCAGCCCTTCGTCGGCCTGGATCGTGTCACCGACCTTCTTGAGCCAACGGGTGACCGTTCCCTCGGTGACGCTCTCTCCGAGCGCGGGGAGGACCACGGATGTGCTCATGACTGTGTCTCCTTCAGAAGTTCGATGTCCGACAACTAGCTTAGTGACCCTCACGGGGCCGAAGCGGTGACGTGTCGGACGGGGGAGGAATGGTGGGGGTTTTCAGAGGGCGTGCAGAGGCTTGCCCGCGAGGGCGAGGAACGCCTCGCCGAGCGCCTCGCTCTGCGTCGGGTGCGCGTGCACGTACGGCGCGATGTCTTCGGGGTGCGCTTCCCAGGCGACGGCCAGCTGGCCCTCGCTGATGAGCTCGCCGACGCGATCGCCGACCAGATGGACGCCGATCACGGGCCCGTCGACCAGGCGGACGATCTTGACGATGCCGCCCGTGCCGATGATCTCGCTACGGCCGTTGCCGGCCAGGTTGTACTCAGAGACGGCGACCGCGTCGCCGTGCGCGGCACGCGCGGCTGCCTCGGTGATGCCGACGGAGGCCACCTCGGGGTGCGAGTACGTGACCCGCGGGATGGTGTGCTCCGCGACCATGACGGGGCCGAGGCCCGCGATCTCCTCGGCCACGAAGATCCCCTGCTGAAAGCCACGGTGGGCCAGCTGCAAGCCGGGGACGATGTCGCCCGCCGCCCAGACGTGCGGGACCGATGTCCGCAGGCGCTCGTCCACGCTCACGAAGCCGCGCTCGAGAGCCACCCCCGCCTCATCGAAGCCCATCCCGGCCGTCGACGGACCGCGTCCGACGGCCACGAGGAGGTAGTCCGCGCTCAGCTCGCTGCCGTCAGCCAGGACGATCGTGACCCCGGCATCCGTCTGCGAGACGGAGGCGAAGCGGGAACCGAGTCGAGAGACGATGCCGCGCTTGCGGAAGGCACGCTCCAGGGCTTTGCTCGAGGAGATGTCCTCCGCGGGCAGGAGGTGGTCGAGCGCCTCGACGATCGTGACCTCCGCACCCATCGATCGCCACGCGCTCGCGAACTCGACGCCGATGACCCCGCCGCCGAGGACGATGACCGACGCGGGCACCTCTGCGAGCGCGAGGGCCTCTTCGCTGGAGAGGACCCGGCCGCCGATCTCGATGCCGGGCAGGGTGCGCGTGTGCGAGCCGGTGGCGAGAAGGACGTCGGCGCCGCGATAGGTGTCCTCGCCGACCGCGACGGCGGGACCGTCGTCGTCGACGACCAACCGTCCCTCCTCGGTGACCACCGTGATCCCGCGCGCCTTGATGAGGCCGGTGAGTCCCGCGAACTTCTTGGCGACGATGCCCTCGCGGAAAGCGGTGACCCCCGCCACGTCGATGCCCTCGAACGTCGCCGCCACGCCGACGCTCGACGCGTCACGGACGGCATCGGCGATCTCTGCCGCATGCAGGATCGCCTTGGTCGGGATGCAGCCGCGATGAAGGCACGTGCCGCCGAGCTTGTCCTTCTCGACGAGGGTGACCGAGCGACCGAGCTCGGCCGCGCGGATCGCCGCTGCGTATCCGGCCGATCCGCCGCCCAGGACGACGAGATCGGAGTGGTGTGCGGTCATCGTGCGTCTCCTTCGACGAATGCGAGCAGGGATCGGACGGTGGCCGCGGTGGGGCCCTTGTCCGTGGCACCGGTCGCGGATTTGGTGCTCCCGCTGCCGGCGATGTCGAGGTGCACCCAGGGGATGCGAGGCGCGTCCGCGTCGTCGGAGACACGCCCGACGAACCGCTGGAGGAAGAGTCCGGCGAACAGCGAACCGCCCGTCGGGTCGCCGATCTTCGCGTTGACGAGGTCGGCGATGGGGGAGTCGAGCTCCTCTTCCATATGCGCCGGCAGCGGGAGCGGCCAGGCCAGCTCGTCCGCGGACTCCGCCGCATCCAGGTACTCGGCAACCGCTTCCTCCGAGCCCATGACACCGGTGTGGCGAGAGCCCAGCGCCACCGAGATGGCTCCGGTGAGCGTGGCGACGTCGACGATCACGTCCGGGTGCGTGCGGCTGGCCGCGACGAGACCGTCGGCCAGGACGAGCCGTCCCTCGGCGTCGGTGTTCAGCACCTCGACAGTGGTGCCGCCCAGAATCCGCAGCACGTCTCCGGGACGCGTTGCTCGTCCCGACGGCATGTTGTCGGCGAGACAGAGCCATCCCGACAAGCGCACCGGCAGACGCAGCTGCGCGGCCGCACGGACGACGGCCAGCACCGTCGCCGCGCCGGCCATGTCGTACTTCATGCCCACCATTCCCGCGGGCGGCTTGAGCGAGAGCCCACCGGTGTCGAACGTGATGCCCTTGCCGACGATCGCGACATGGCGCTCGGCATCCGCAGGGGCGTAGTCGAGTCGCACGAGACGGGGCGGTCGGTCCGAACCCTGCCCCACGCCGAGGATGCCCCCGTAGCCGTCGGCGGCGAGCTGCTTCTCATCGAGGACGACGACGTCCACGGGAAGCTCCGCCAGCGCCTCCCGAGCGGCATCCGCGACGTCCTGCGGCGCCAGCCACTCGGCCGGGGTGTGGACGAGATCCTTGACGAGCGCGGCGGCGTCGCCGACGGCCTGCGCTCGCGCCAGCGCCGAGGCGGCGGGGGGCCGCTCACCGCGAATGACCACGTGTGACGCGCGAGCAGCAGCGGCAACCGACTTGTATCCATCGAAGCGATACGCGCCGAGCACGGCGCCCTCCGCCACGGCTCGCCACCCGTCGTCATCGACTGCCGGGGCTTCGACGGCCACGGTGTCGAAGCCGGTCGTCGTTCTCAGAGCGGCGCCGACCGCTTCACGCAGCGCCGCGGTGTCGGGCGCGGGCCCGGTGCCGACGACGATCAGGGGCAGCGACGTCGCCTCCGGCGCGTACGCGCGCACCGTTGCGCCGAGCGCGCCCGAGAAACCCACGCCGTTCAAAGCCGAGGCCAGCCCCGGCCACTGGTCGAGAGCACCCGCATCGTGATCGAGGGGAGGGAGGGCGAGCACGAGGGCATCGGCCTTCGTCTCACGCAGCGGATCGGTCGTGTACGACAGCTCGGGAAACGCCATGACCTCCATCCTAGGTTTGCGTCGTCCGGGGTCGGCGACGCCCGAGGGCGGCGAGCCGCACCCCGCGTGTTCGCTGTCAGCGGCACGCGGACCAGCGCCCGGGGAAGGCTCGTACAGTGGACTCATGCCCTTGAGCGGTCCCCTGTACGAGCGTGTGGCGTCGTCCCCGCCGGTCCCTGCCGACCTTCCGCTGGTGATCGTGCTGACCGGGTTCACGGATGCCGGGGGCGCCGTCTCGCAGATGGTGGAGATGTTCCGCGACGACCTCGAGCCCGCGCCGATCGTGACCTTCTCGGCCGACGTGCTGCTGGATTACCGCGCGCGCCGCCCGACGATCACCTTCGACGCCGACCATCTCGCCGACTACCGCCCGCCGCGCCTGGAGCTCTCGCTCGCGCATGACGCGCTCGGTCAGCCCTTCGTTCTGCTGGCGGGGTACGAGCCGGACTTCGCCTGGGAAGCATTCACCGAGACGGTCGTGGGCTTGGCCGAAGGATTGCAGGTGTCGTCGGTGACGTGGGTGCACGCCATTCCCATGCCTGTACCGCACACGCGCCCGATCGGCACGACGGTGAGCGGGACGCGCGCCGACCTGACACAGGCGCACTCGGTGTGGCAGCCTCACACGCAGGTGCCGGCGACGGTCGGTCATCTCCTGGAGCACCGCTTCGCGCAGAGCGGAGCCTCCGTCGCAGGATTCGTCCTTCTGGTCCCCCATTACCTCGCCGACACTGACTACCCCGCCGCCGCACTGGCGGGATTGGACAGCCTGTCGGTGGCCAGTGGCCTCGTTTTCAACGTCGACGATGTGCGCGAGGAGAACCGGGAATACGTCGCGAAGGTGGACGACCAGGTGGAGGGCAACGCCGAACTGACCTCCATGCTGCACGCTCTCGAAGAGCGGTACGACGCCTACATGGCCGGATCGAACCTCGGCCAGCCGATCATCCACCCCGGCGATCTGCCCAGCGCGGACGAGCTCGCCGCAGAGCTGGAGCGCTTCCTGGCCGACCGTCGCACCGACGATCACCGCCGGGACGACGACCGCCGCGGCGACGAGTGGCGAGGCGACGACCGCCGCGGTCGACGCTGAGCGGAATGCCCACCGTCCCCGCGACGTTATGGATGCTGTGGGGATCCTGATGGACTGTTGCGCACGGTCTGTCAGATGATGTATGCGACAATGGATCCCTGACCCGTTGTCGAATCGCGGTCGGCTCGTGACGAGGCGACCACGGACTTGACAAGGGTCTTACTCCTGTCCGAAAACCCGACGCCTGCGTCGGTGAAAGGCAAGACGTGACCTCAGGCACGAAGACCACCCGCTCCCGCAAGGTCGAGGAGGAGGAAGCCACGGAGTCCGCCACGGAACAGGCGACGACCACGACCGCCGCCAAGAAGGCGGCGTCGAAGACTCCGGCCAAGTCGAAGGCGGCCCCGAAGAAGGCGTCCAAGAAGACGGCGTCCGATGACGACGAGGAGATCGACGACGACGTCGATCTCGACGACACCGACATCGAGGACGCATCGGACGACGATTCCGGCGACGACGCCGCCGAGTCATCGACCGGGGCCGACAAGAAGGGCGATGACGACGAGGACGATGAGGACGGCGCCACGAAGCCGGCCTTCTCCGAGCCCCTTCCCACCGGCGCCATCGTCATCTCCTCGAGCGACGAAGACGATGTCCCTGTCTACTCGACGCAGATCACCGGTGCGACCGCCGATCCGGTCAAGGACTATCTGAAGCAGATCGGCAAGGTGCCGCTGCTGAACGCGGCCGAAGAGGTCGAACTCGCAATGCGGATCGAGGCGGGACTGTTCGCCGAAGAGAAGCTCTCACACATGTCGGCGTCGGAGAAGTCCAGCCAGCTCGGCCTGGACCTGCAGTGGGTCGCACGCGACGGCCAGCGCGCCAAGAGCCACCTGCTCGGCGCCAACCTGCGCCTGGTCGTCTCCCTCGCCAAGCGCTACACGGGCCGCGGCATGCAGTTCCTGGACCTGATCCAGGAAGGAAACCTCGGTCTGATCCGCGCGGTCGAGAAGTTCGACTACACCAAGGGCTTCAAGTTCTCCACGTACGCGACGTGGTGGATCCGTCAGGCGATCACGCGCGCGATGGCCGATCAGGCACGCACCATCCGTATCCCGGTGCACATGGTCGAGGTCATCAACAAGCTCGCCCGTGTGCAGCGGCAGATGCTGCAGGACCTCGGACGCGAGCCCACGCCCGAGGAGCTCTCGCGCGAGCTGGACATGACCCCCGAAAAGGTCATCGAGGTGCAGAAGTACGGCCGCGAGCCGATCTCGCTGCACACCCCGCTCGGCGAGGACGGCGACAGCGAGTTCGGTGACCTCATCGAGGACACCGAAGCCGTCGTCCCGGCGGATGCCGTCGGCTTCACCATGCTGCAGCGACAGCTGGAGTCGCTCCTGGACTCACTGAGCGAGCGCGAGGCGGGTGTGATCCGCATGCGCTTCGGCCTGGGCGACGGACAGCCCAAGACGCTCGACCAGATCGGCGATACCTTCGGCGTCACGCGCGAGCGCATTCGTCAGATCGAGTCGAAGACCATGGCGAAGCTCCGACACCCCTCGCGATCGCAGTCGCTGCGGGACTACCTCGAATGAGCGGGGAGCTTCCCAACGACGGCAAGGCGCTCACCGTCACCATCGAGGGGACGACGTTCGCACGGATTCCGATCCGCACGCGCGTCGTCATGCCCGGCGACAGCCTCGATGAGGTGATCGCGGAGTACGCGGCCGACCAGGTGACGGACGGCGACCTGCTGTTCATCACCGAGAAGATCGTCGCGATCACGCAGGGCCGTTCGTACACGCTGGACGAGATCCGCCCCCGCCGCCTGGCGCGCTTCCTGTCGAAGTACGTGACGAAGACCTCCTACGGCATCGGGCTCGGCATGCCGGAGACGATGGAGATGGCCCTTCGGGAGTGCGGTACCCCGCGCATCCTCTTCGCCGCGGCGATCAGCGCGATGACGAAGGCGTTCGGACGCCGGGGCGACTTCTACCGCATCGCCGGCGACAAGGCGCGCGCGATCGATGGTCCCACCAACGGCACCATCCCGCCCTACGACCGTGCGGTCGTTCTGGGCCCGACGCGCCCGGCCGAAGTGGCCGCACGCATCAAGTCGCTGCTCGGCCGGAACGTGCAGGTCGCGGTCGTCGACATCAACGACATCGGCGGGAACATTCTCGGCTCCACACTCGACAGGGCAGGGGAGCGTCGGCTCGTGCGGATCCTTGCCGACAACCCTCTGGGCCAGGGTCGCGAATCCACCCCCCTCGGAATCATCCGGGCGGCGTGAGACCGCGCCGACAGACGCGAAACGCCGGCGACCTCGTGTGAGAGCGCCGGCGTTTCGCGTCGGCGATCAGAAGCCCATCGCGGCGCGGTAGCGAGGAAGGTGACCGTGGCGGATCCCCGTCGCGGAAGGCTTGTTCTCGAAGACACCCGCGCCCCAGTTGCCCTCGACCAGGATTGGTCCGGTGGGGGTGACGACGACGTCCCAGCCGACGTAGCGCACCTCGGGGATCACGAGTGCGACGTCGGTGATGAGCGCACGCACCTCTTCCATCATCGGAAGCCGGTAGTCGGCGATGCGGAAGCCGGTGTCGGGGTGGGTCTCGAAGAGTTCGCCCGCGGTCGAGTAGCCCATGCCCATGGCTCGCCCGTCCTCGTGGAGCGCGGTGTAGAAGCCGCCGAACGACGCCTGGTCGCTGACCTGACCGCGACCGAACTTCTGCGCCATGTTGATGATCTCGACCGCGCCGTCGTCCTTGACGAACGTCGTGACTCGGGTCGTGTTCGCCGTTCCGGGAGCGATGGCTTCCAGGTCCGGGTGCTGCACGATGCGCTCCTCGATGAGCACCTCACCCTTCGCCAGCAGCTCGGCGTGGAACGCGGGCCAATCACTGACGGCGCTCGCATCGTAACGACGAACCCCGAGCCCGGACTTGCTCACGGGGACTTTGGCGATGAACACGGGATGCCGCTGGGCGAAGGCCTCCAGCTCGTCGGCGTTGCCATCGACGAGCTCCAGCCACTGACGTCCCAGGAAACGGTCGAAGTCGCGGTTGAAGTCGACTTTGTTGTGGAAGCGATGCACCTGGGCGGGATCGTCGTAACGGTTCGAGAGCTCCAGCGCGAGGGGACTGGTGACCCAGGTGGCCCGCTCGGCGCGTGTCAGGATCGCGAAATCGAACTCCATGTAGTCGTTGAATCCGACGCGATGGCGCGCCGCCGACCAGAGCATGTCGACGAACACCAGCGGATAGCTCTTCCCGTGCACGCGCGCAGTGAACCGCGCCCTCTCACGCACCGATGCGATATCGAGCCCGCGGGCACGCTCGAAGAGCACTTCGAAACGATGCAGGAGAGGAAGGCCTCGAGGCGCCATGACAGAGTCCTTCCGGGGACGGACGGAAAAGGAGAACTCCGCCAGTCTACGTGTGAGGGCTCAGCGCGCGTCGGCCAGACGAGCCGTCTCGTCGTGCCACGACGTCGCGATTGCGCGCAGCTTCTCTTCGTACTTGCGTCCGTGGTGCGCGCAGAACAGCAGTTCGCTGCCGTTGACTTCGGCCGCGATGTAGGCCTGGGCTCCGCACGAGTCGCAACGGTCCGTCGCGGTCAGTCGGTACTCGAGGACGTCAGGCTCAGCGGTGGTCGACATGCTCATTTCGGTTCCTCCTCGGTACATGAGATGCGGTGCGATGTCATGACATATAACCACGCCGTGGGGTCAGCAATGCCGCGATCCGGTCACATTTCGCTGTGCGCGTACCCCGCCCCCGCGCTCATCGTCCGCGGTCGTCGGGGCCTCTGTGTGTCGCAGCCGAGGTGTCCGCGGGGCTGGATACGCTTGAGGATTGTGACCGCCGAGTATTCCGCCCACCACCTCCAGGTGCTCGAGGGCCTGGAGGCTGTCCGCAAGCGTCCCGGCATGTACATCGGCTCGACGGACTCGCGCGGGCTCATGCATTGCGTCTGGGAGATCATCGACAACTCGGTCGACGAAGCCCTCGCGGGCTACGGCTCGCGAATCGACATCGTCCTGCACTCCGATGGCAGCGTCGAGGTCCGCGACCGTGCGCGCGGCATCCCGGTCGATGTCGAGCCGCGAACCGGGCTGAGCGGCGTGGAGGTCGTCTTCACCAAGCTGCACGCCGGCGGGAAGTTCGGCGGCGGCTCGTACGCGGCGTCGGGTGGCTTGCACGGCGTCGGCGCCTCCGTCGTCAATGCCTTGTCCGAGCGCCTGGATGTCGAAGTCGATCGCGACGGCAAGACCTATGCGATGTCGTTCCGTCGTGGAGAGCCCGGCCAGTTCGCGGGGCCCGGGCCCGAGTCGCCGTTCACCCCGTTCGAGAAGGCCTCGCAGTTGCGGGTCGTCGGCAAGGCTGCCAAGGGCGTCACCGGAACGCGCATCCGCTACTGGGCCGACCGTCAGATCTTCACCAAGGATGCGACATTCCACGCCGAGGAGCTGGAGCAGCGGGCGCGTCAGACGGCGTTCCTCATCCCGGGTCTGGAGATCGCGATCATCGATCAGCGCGGAGAGGAGATCGTCGAAACGTCCCATCGCTACGACGGCGGCATCTCCGAGTTCGCGGACTTCCTCGCGCCCGATGCGGCGATCACCGACACCTGGCGACTGACCGGGTCGGGCACGTTCACTGAGACCGTGCCCGTGCTGCAGGCGGGCGGAGCGATGGTACCGACCGACGTCGAGCGCGAATGCGAGGTCGACATCGCGCTGCGCTGGGGGACGGGCTACGAGACGGTCACGCGCTCGTTCGTGAACATCATCTCGACACCCAAGGGCGGAACGCATCAGGCGGGCTTCGAGCAGGGCCTGATGAAGGTCGTCCGCAGTCAGGTCGAGCAGAATGCTCGACGCCTCAAGGTCGGCGCGGGGGAGAAGCTCGAGAAGGACGACATCACCGCCGGTCTGACGGCCGTTCTCACTGTGCGACTGCCCGAACCCCAGTTCGAGGGCCAGACGAAGGAGATCCTGGGCACGCCCGCTGTTCGCGCCATCGTCGCGAATGTGGTCGCCAAGGAGCTCGCCGAGCGATTCTCCTCGAGCAAGCGCGACGACAAGGCACAGACCGCGCTGCTGCTCGACAAGGTCGTGTCCGAGATGAAGGCGCGAATCTCGGCCCGCACGCACAAAGAGACCCAGCGCCGTAAGAACGCCCTCGAGTCGTCGTCATTGCCCGCGAAGCTCGCCGACTGTCGGACCTCGGACGTCGAGCAGTCGGAGTTGTTCATCGTCGAGGGCGACTCGGCCCTCGGCACGGCGAAGCTCGCGCGCAACAGTGAGTATCAGGCGCTGCTGCCCATTCGCGGCAAGATCCTCAACGTCCAGAAGGCCTCGATCAGCGACATGCTCTCCAACGCGGAATGCGCGGCGATCATTCAGACGATCGGCGCGGGCTCTGGCCGAAGCTTCGATCTCGAAGCGGCGCGTTACGGCAAGATCATCCTGATGAGCGACGCCGACGTCGACGGCGCGCACATCCGCACGCTCCTGCTGACGCTGTTCTTCCGCTACATGCGCCCCCTCATCGAAGCGGGGCGTGTGTATGCCGCCGTCCCGCCGCTGCACCGCGTCATCGTGGTCAATCCCGGTTCGAAGCCGAACGAGACGATCTACACCTACTCGGAGCAGGAGCTGCACACGCTGCTGGCGAAGGTGCAGAAGTCGGGACGGCGCTGGCAGGAGCCGGTGCAGCGCTACAAGGGACTCGGCGAGATGGATGCCGATCAGCTCGCCGAGACCACGATGGACCGTGCGGGGCGACTGCTGCGGCGCGTACGCGTTCAGGATGCCGAGGCGGTCTCGGGAGTGTTCGAACTGCTCATGGGCAGCGATGTGGCACCGCGACGCGACTTCATCGTCACCTCCAGCGACCGACTCGACCGTGAGGCCATCGACGCCTGAGCTCGTCCGGACCCTCAACGACGCGGGGCCCGAGACCGATCTGGGGGGGATTCGGTCTCGGGCCATCGCCGCGGCTACGGGGGACATCCGGATGACGTCGAGCCCCGAACGGTCTCTTCGTCCCCGAAATCACGGACGTCTCGCGCCGTGCCCTGTGAAGAACCGACTGGGGATCAGTTCTTCGGCTAGCAAAAGGTTAGGCGCGCATAGGCGGCGCCAACGTGAACCATCGGTGGAACCGACTGCGACTTTCGTCTACTTCGACGCGTATGCGTAAGTTTTTTCCTGATCAGCCTGAAAGGGGCAGTGACGCGCTCACGACCCACCCCTGGGACTTCCGTTCCGATTCGAAGGTGCCGCCGAACAGTCGGAAGCGCTCTCGAAGACGCATGATGCCGTAGCCCGACGCCGGGAGTCCGGCGGTGCGCGCCGGCGGTGAGTCGTCAGCGAAGGTGAGGTGCACCCAACCGCGCTCGACACGGAGAACGATGGAGACCGTGTGGGCGCCGGTGGCGTGCTTGAGCACGTTCGTCGCGCTTTCGCGGATGACACGGGTCAGCGCAACAAGGGATGCGCTCGGCAGTCGGAGGTCGGCGGGCACGTCCGCAGTGACCGCAATACCCGCCTGTCCGAGTTCCTTCGTGACGGCAGCGATGGTGCCCGTGATCCCGTCCGGCGAAGACACACGTTCGGGGGAGAGGTTCTCTTCACCGCGAACCATCCCGAGCACGCGACGGATGTCGGTGAGCGCCTGCACCGCCGCTTCGCGGATCGCCGTCTGCGACTGCGACCGCGTCAGCATGTCTTCGGTGCGGTCCAGGACCGCGGCGTGCAGAGCGACGATGGTGATCTCGTGCGCGACGATGTCGTGCAGCTCGTCCGCGATGAGGTCTCGTTCGTGTTTGAGCTGCTCCGCGACCTCTCGCTCGCTCACCTCGAGTTGTAATGCCAAAGATTGAGCCCTCTCGAACTGTCGCCGGATCGCCAGCCCGATCGAGAGACTGACGAGGCTGAGGAGGGCTATGACGAAGGCGCCGAGGGGTTGGAACCCGGTCTCGGGCCGAGCAAGAACGGCGGCGAGCCATGCCGCCAATGTCACGACGTACACGGCGGTGAGCATCGCGCTGCAGGTGAACGCAACCAGCCCCACGACTGCTGCCCCCGCAAGGAGGCTGTCGGAGACTCCGGTGATGCCGGCGATGAGAGCAGCCACGGAGAGGACGACTGTCGCGACCGGCGGCCGCCACGCGAAGATAGCGACAGCCAACGTGATGGTCGTCGTCACGATTGCTGAAACCACGCTGGTGGCGATTCCCGTACTCGCCCGGAAAAGCGAGTCGATCACAACCGCCGCAGCGACAAGAATAATGACAAGCCGACGCGCCAACGGGCGTAGTGGCTCGTATGCCCAAAAGGGCGTCCGCACATAACGGAGCAGGTTCTGACGGACGGAGGTCACATCGCGATTATCTCGCGAATGCGCCGCCACTTACTTCCAGAGACCCAGCTGCTGTCCGATCCAGTACCACATGTGTTTCACCTCCTGCAATCTCTCGAATCGATTCTTCAAACGGAGGTCATCTCGCACGACCGACGTATGGCTACATCAATGGCGACTTTCGTCGACATCGATCGGAAGAGTGCACATCGCGCGGTTCGTAAGATGGTGCTGTGACCCAACCGATTCGCGTGATCATCGTCGACGACGAGTCGCTGGTGCGCGCCGCACTGCGCGTCTTCCTGGACTCTTCAGACGGGTTCGATCTCGTCGGCGAGGCCGACAACGGCATCGACGCCATCGCGCTGGTGCGCAGCACGCACCCCGATGTCGTGCTCATGGACGTGCAGATGCCCAAGATGGACGGCATCGAGGCGACCCAGCGCCTCACGCGGGAGTTTCCCGGGATCAAGATCGTGGCGCTGACCACGTTCTCCTCGGAGCGGGTCATCGTCCCGATGCTCAGTGCCGGCGCCGCGGGCTTCCTGGTGAAGGACACGTCGCCCGACCGCATCCTCGACGCCGCGCGCCTCGCTCACGAGGGCGGCTACGTGCTTTCGCCACGCGTCGCGAAAGAACTCGTCAGCTCGGTGCAGCAGAACGAACCTCCCGCGCCGCGCCAGCTGGGCCGAGAGGAGGAGCTCACCGAACGGGAGCTGGAAGTGGTCACGCTTCTCGCGCTGGGAATGTCCAACGCGGAGATCGCCGCGGCGATGTTCGTGTCCGAAGCGACGGTCAAGTCACACCTCGGCCGCATCACGGCGAAGTGGGGCGTGCGCGATCGCATCCAAGTGCTGATCCGCGCAACCCAGTACGGTCTCGTCTCTCTGGGCTGACGACCGTCAGGCGATCGCCGTGCCGACGGCCGCGACGACCGCATCCAGTGGCTGTCCGGAGGCATCCCGCTTCGCCCCCGGCTCCGGCAGGGTACGCACGGCGCCGTCCGCCGCCAATGCCCGCGGCTGCGCACCGATCCAGGCGAGAGTGAGGACGTCCTCGCCCTTCAGAAAACGCTGAGCGCGCACGCCGCCGGTCGCGCGACCCTTCGGCGGGAACTCGTCGAACATCGACACCTTCGCGCTGCCCGCGTCGGTCCCGGCGATCGCCTGGGATGAACCGGCGATCGTGACGACCACGGCATCGGCCGGTTCGGTCACCACGTTGAAGGCCACGACGGCGGCTCCCGCGCTCAAACGGATGCCGGCCATGCCGCCCGCCGCGCGCCCCTGCGGCCGCACGCTCGCAGCCTCGAAGCGCAGGAGCTGAGCGTCGGAGGCCACGAAGACGAGTTCAGCGCCGTCGGGGGCCACGGCCGCACCCACAACGAGGTCGCCGTCCTTCAGCGCGATGATCTCGGCCTCGTGCTTTCCGGGCGCGAGCTCCGAGGTCGCGACGCGTTTGACGACTCCCTGTG
This sequence comes from Microbacterium sp. SCN 69-37, assembly GCF_001724435.1. Lineage (NCBI taxonomy): Bacteria > Bacillati > Actinomycetota > Actinomycetes > Micrococcales > Microbacteriaceae > Microbacterium > Microbacterium sp. SCN 69-37. The sequence continues at coordinate 26,802 of NZ_MEEL01000034.1, read as the reverse complement.
CGGTGCCCAGCGCGATGACGACGTCACCCAACGGCACGACGGCCACGACGTGCTCACCCGATCCCAGACCGAGGTACTGGTCGGCGCGGGTGCCCGCTGCGAGCTGGACGGCATTGGCCGGCACCGACGGCAGATCGATGGGCGAGAAGCGCACCAGCCGGCCGCGCGTCGTCACGGCGCCGAGCTCGCCCCTCGTGGTCGTGTCCACAGCGGAGAGGATGCCGTCGTGCTTCGCCCGCCGCGTCGGAGCGACGATCTCGCCGGACTCGCCGAGTTCGGCGCGCACCATCCGCCCGGTCGCGGACAGGAGCACGCGGCAGGGGGAGTCGGCGATCTGCAGGTCTACCGGTGCGGCGCTGCGTGAGCGCGGCGCGACGGGTCCGCCGTTGAGCAGAAGGGTGCGACGGGGTGTGCCGAAGGTCTCGGCCGCGGCATCCAGCTCTCGGGCGACGTGCTGCCGGAGGAGCACATCGCTGGCCAGCAGAGCCTGGAGGTCGGCGATCTCCTTCTTGAGCGTGTCCTGCTCGGACTCCAGCTCGATGCGGGAGAAACGCGTGAGACGCCGCAGGCGCAACTCCAGGATGTACTCGGCCTGTACCTGCGACAGGTCGAAGACGCTCATGAGCTTCGCTCGCGCCTGCTCGGTGTCGTCGGAGGTGCGGATGACCTGGATGACCTCGTCGATGTCGAGGATCGCGATGAGAAGACCCTCGACGAGGTGGAGGCGTTCCTGCTTGCGCGCGAGGCGGTAGCGGCTGCGGCGCGTCACGACCTGGATACGGTGATCGAGGTAAACCCGCAGCAGCGGCTTGAGACCGAGGGTCTGCGGCTGCCCGTCCACGAGGGCGACGTTGTTGATGCCGAAGGAGTCCTCCAGCGGGGTGAGCCGGTAGAGCTGCTCGAGGACGGCCGCGGGATCGAAGCCGGTCTTGATGCCGATGACGAGGCGCAGGCCGTGGTTGCGGTCGGTGAGATCGTTGACGTCCGCGATGCCCGTGAGCTTCTTGGCGTTGACCGCGTCTTTGATCTTCTCGATGACGCGCTCGGCGCCCACCATGTACGGCAGCTCCGTCACGACGATGCCGGTGCGGCGGGGGCCGAGCGACTCGATCGATGTCTTCGCCCGCGTGCGGAAGGTTCCGCGTCCGGTCTCGTACGCCTCGGTGATGCCGTCGAGTCCGACGATGATGCCGCCGCCGGGGAGGTCCGGTCCGGGGACGAACTCCATGAGCTCGGCGGTGGTGGCGTCGGGGTTCTCGAGCAGATGGATCGCAGCGGCGACGACCTCGTTGAGGTTGTGCGGAGCCATGTTGGTCGCCATGCCCACCGCGATGCCGGAGGCGCCGTTGACGAGCAGGTTGGGGAAGGCGGCGGGGAGGACGGCCGGCTGCTGGAACTGCCCGTCGTAATTGGGCACGAAGTCCACGACGTCCTCGTCGAGGTTCTCCGTGAGAGCGAGCGCGGCCGGAGCCAGGCGCGCTTCCGTGTACCGCGCCGCCGCGGGCCCGTCGTCGAGCGAACCGAAGTTGCCGTGGCCGTCGACCAGGGGCACGCGCAGCGCGAACGGCTGAGCGAGGCGCACGAGCGCGTCGTAGATCGCCGAGTCGCCGTGCGGGTGCAGCTTTCCCATGACCTCGCCGACGACGCGGGCGCTCTTGACGTGCCCCCGGTCGGGTCGCAGCCCCATATCCGCCATCTGGAACAGAATGCGCCGCTGCACCGGCTTGAGACCGTCGCGGGCATCGGGGAGAGCGCGCGAGTAGATGACCGAGTACGCGTACTCCAGGAACGAGTCCTGCATCTCGGCGGAGACATCGACATCCTCGATGCGGCCGTGGTCTTCAGGAATGGACGCGGTGCGCGAAGCTGCCATGGATCTGCGGTTCCCTCGGTGCTCGGGTGGGCCGGGAAGTGGGGCCGCGCGCCATGTGCGAGACTGGCCCCGATGTCGTTCAGCCTACCCGCGGACCCGCCCACAGCCCGGAGCCTCACCGCCATCGTGCCGCAATTGCTTGCGTCGCTGACGGGCGACGGTGACTGGTTCGCGCCGGCCCGATCGGCGATCCTGATCCTCGTCGACGGTCTCGGTCGCGGGAACCTCACTGCCCGGGCCGGACACGCCCGGTTTCTGACGGGCGCGATGACGAAGAAGGATGCCGCGCGCAGCACTTTTCCCTCGACGACGGCCACGGCCCTCACCGGGCTTCTCACGGCGACCGACGCCGGCGCCCACGGAATCGTCGGATACCGTGCCCGTATCCCGGGGACCGATATCGCGCCCAACCAGCTCAAGGGGTGGGAGAGCGACGGACTCGACCCGATGACCTGGCAGCGCTCGGCGCCCCTGCTCGAACGGGAAGCCCACGCCGGACGTCCCACCTTCGTGGTGACCAAGGGGCTGTATCGCGACAGCGGCTTCACGCAGGCGATCCAGCGCGGGGCGGAGTTCGTCGCCGCCGCGACGCCGTCCGAGCGTCTCGCCGCTGCCGCGGCGCGCGCGTCCGCGCACCCCGGCGCACTGGTCTACGTGTACATCCCGGAGCTCGATACCCTCGGACACGCCTACGGGTGGGAGTCCGCGCAGTGGCTGCAAGGACTGGAGGAGCTCGACGCGGACCTTCGCCGGTTCGACGCTCAGCTCGCCCCGGGTGTCGGCGCCCTCGTCACGGCTGACCACGGCATGGTCGACGTGCCGGCTCATCGGCAGGTGCTGCTGCGGGACGGCGATCCGCTGCTCCAGGGTGTGCGGCTGGTGGCGGGGGAGCCTCGAATGCTGCAGCTCTACACGGAGGACCGCGAGTCTCGCGCCGTCGCGGAGCGCTGGAGTGAGGCCGAGCAGTCGCGCTCGTGGGTGATGACGCGCGACGAAGCGATCGATGCCGGCCTGTACGGCGCCGCGGTGCACCCCGACGTCCGCCCCCGCATCGGCGACGTGCTCGTCGCGGCCCGCAGCGCGGTGGCCTACTACGACGACCGCCTGGCCGACAAGAAGCCACAGCGGATGATCGGCCAGCACGGATCGTTGACCGATCAGGAACGCATCGTCCCGCTCATCAGACTCGGCGCGCTCGCGAAGGGCTGAGCATCCGTCCCGCGCCGACCTCGACGCGACTCACCCGTCTTCGGTGCGCGCTCCGAAGACGATCTCGTCCCACGACGGCATCGAGGTGCGCCCCTTGCGGCGAGACGAATCGCTGATGACGGTGTCTTCCATCGCGGATGCCGAGTCCTCGGCATCCGTCGCCGATTCGTCGTAGCCGGGCTCGAGTGCGTCGAACAGGGCCACGGGGGAGTGCGGACGCTCCGTGGCCGACTCCTCCGCGGGCATGGGCTCACGCTGGCCGCGACGGCGGCGCAGCGCCTCGAGGAGGTCTGCTGTCTCGGCCGATGTGACCGCGTGGTCGGGAGCGCGCTTGATCGCGGCATCCTGAACCGCGGGCGCGACGGGCACGCGCACGTCCGGCCGCGTGATGTCCGCTTCGGGAGCGAGGGAATCGGCGTCCAGACGCCGCGGGACGAACGCACCGGAGTCGAACCGCGACGCATCCTTCAGCGGCGACGCATCGAGCGCGCGCAGGCGGGGGATCAGTCCTTCGGGGAGCGACCCCTGACGAGAGAGCTGGGTCGCATCGGCGTTGAGCGGAGCGAGACTGCTGCGGCGCGGGTCGAAGCCCCACCGTGCGTCGTGGTCGACCTCGTTCGCCGTGAACTCGAGCTTGACGACCCAGCCGTCCTCGTCCTTCCAGCTGGTCCACCGTTCACCGCTCGCGCCCGCTTCGGCGAGCTTGGCCCGCACCGCGACACCGAACGTCGGCTGCGCCGCGGCATCGAGCTCTCCCGCGATCAGCACCGGGACGGCCAACGCCTGGCCCACGATGTGCTCACGCTCGGCGAGAACGGGACGCTCGAAGCGCTGCACGTCCTCCAGACGAGCGCCGAGCAGCTCCGCGACCTCCTGCGCCGACATACCGGAACGGATATGCGCCTGGATGTCGCGAGGGCTCGGTCGCGCTGCACGCGGCTCGTTGTCGCGCTGTGCGCGGCGCAGCTGGCTGCGCAGCGTCTCGTCGATCGGCAGCGCGTACCGTTCGCCGGACTCCGTGGCGAGAACGAGGACACCTTCCTCGGTTCCGATCACCTTGAGCTGTTCCATGCGAAACACCCTCCCGTTCCCTGTTCGGGCACGATTCGATTGCCGGGGCCATGCTGTCACAGCACTTCGCCGCACTCGGGAATATCGCGGGCGCGCCGCGAGTTCCATGCGACGCACCCGCCGGAAGCGGGCACGCACACGACGATCATTTGCGAAATCCGAACCCGTCGTGCAAACTATCGCCGCCCCACGTCGGTCCCCCCGGCCGCGAGTCGGCACTTTGGCAACACACCTGGAAGTTGAGAGCATGGCGACCGATTACGACGCCCCCCGTAAGACCGACGACGACAGCGAGTCGATCGAGGCTCTGAAGGAGCGCGTTCCCGACAAGATGTCCGGGGCCGTCGACGTCGAGGATGCCGACAACCCCTCCGGCTTCGAGCTGCCCGGCGCCGACCTCTCCGACCTGGAGCTGGACGTGGTCGTCCTGCCGCCGCAGGAAGACGAATTCACCTGCGTCGAGTGCTTCCTCGTGAAGCACCGCACCCAGATCGACCACGAGATCGCGGGCGGCGCCGTCTGCATCGAGTGCGCCTGAGAACCCTCGGCCCCGCAGAGCCGATCCCGCTGTCGAGCTGATCTCAGCGCGACTGCGCACGCGTGATCGCGGCGACCACCCGGTCAGGCGTGCGCGTCGCGAACACCCACTCCGTGACGGGGTCGCCGGGATCGAGGACGGGAACGCGAACCACGGGGTCGATCCCGCCGCAGAACATGTGCCATGCCTTCGCGGACAGCTGAGGACCACGCGCAGCACGCGCCTCGTCTGCCCACAACGGCTCGGCGGTGCCCAGCTGATCGACCGGGATATGCGCGCGACCGACTCGCAGCTCGCCGCCTCGCACCTCCACGACCGGAGACGCGAAGACGAGCAGGCAGATCAGGACCGCACCCACGGCGATTCCCGCGGCGAGGGCGATGGTCGGATCCAGCGGGACGAACACCAGTGCGACCATCGGCGCCACCACCGCCGAGCTGAGCAGCGTCCACAGCGACGGACTGAGCCGTTCGCGGTAGCGGACGTCGGAAACGGGAGCGGCTGGAGCGGCGATGTGCATTACCCTCGTGGAGTGATCGAATCCGTGGACGTTCCCATTATCGCGCCGCAGGTTCCCGTCTACGCACATCCCGGCGACGCCGGCGCAGATCTGGTCTCCTCCGAGAGCGTGAGACTCGAACCGGGCGCCCGCGCACTGGTGGGCACGGGCGTGCGCATCGCCCTGCCGGACGGATACGCCGCTTTCGTCGTGCCCCGCAGCGGTCTGGCCGCGAAGCACGGCATCACCATCGTCAACGCGCCCGGAACGATCGACGCGGGGTACCGCGGTGAGATCAAGGTCGCGCTCCTGAACACCGATACGCGCGAGGCGTACGACATCGCCGCCGGCGACCGCATCGCTCAGCTGATCGTGATGCCCGTTCCCCGCGTCCGCTTCCTCCCCGTCGACGACTTGCCCGACACCGCACGCGGCGAGGGCGGGTTCGGCTCGACGGGCTATCAGACAGGAGTCACCGCATGAGCGATGAACTGCAGCCCACCGGCACAGGCGACCGCGCGTCGACGGGCCCCTTCGACGAGGCGGAGGCGAACCCCGTTCGCCCCTACATCGATCTCGGTGGCATCAAGGTGCTCCCGCGCGAGGGACTGAACCTTCGCCTCGAAGTCGAGGAGCAGACCAAGCGCATCGTCGCGGTCGGGCTCGACTACGCCGATTCGACCCTGCAGGTGCAGCCGTTCGCCGCCTCGCGCTCCAGCGGACTGTGGGAGGAGACCCGCGACCAGATCCGCCAGCAGATCCGCCAGCAGGGCGGGCGGGTGGAGGAGCGCCACGGCCCGCTCGGCGCCGAACTGCTCGCAGAGGTTCCCGTGGTGAGCGGGCCCGACGCGGTGGCCGGCAAGCGCCTGGCACGGTTCGTCGGCGTAGACGGACCCCGCTGGTTCCTGCGCGGTGTGATCGGGGGAGCGGCCACGACCGACGTCGAGGCGGCTGCGCGTGTGGAGGATCTTTTCCGCTCGATCGTGGTGGTGCGAGGCGGCAGCCCCATGCCGCCGCGCGACCTCATTCCGCTGAAGATGCCCGCCGCCCCCGGCACCGCATGAGCTCGCCCGCGCAGGAGCCCGAGGACGCGGCATCCGATCCGCTCACGCCGCCACCGCCGTCGGCGTCGGATCTTCTCGGAAGCGCACTGGGCAATGCGGCGCGACGGGCCGGCCTCGATCCGTCCCGACAGTCGCACACGGGACACGTCGTCTGGGCCGCCATGGGCGGCTGGCGAGGCGTGCTGGAGAGCGTGCTGCCCGGACTCGCGTTCGTCATCCTGTTCACGACCACGGCTGACCTCACGCTCTCGCTCGCGATCTCCGTGGGCGCAGCGGCGATCTTCACGATCGTCCGCCTCATCCAGCGCTCGCCCGTCAGTGCCGCACTGGGAGGACTCATCGCCACCGGTGCCGCCGCCGCCCTCGCACTGTGGACCGGCCGAGGACAGGACAACTTCGTCCCGGGCCTCATCACCAACGCTGCCTACGGGACGGCGTTTCTGATCTCGGCTCTCGTCGGGTGGTCCTTGATCGGACTGGCCGTCGGCTTCCTCATGAACGAGAGCACACGCTGGCGCAGCGATCCGCGCAAGCGCCGGGTGTTCTTCTGGCTGGCGATCGCCTGGGCCGCACTGTTCTACCTGCGCCTCGCGGTGCAGCTTCCCTTCTACTTCGCTGGCGATGTCACCACGCTCGGCACCCTGAAGCTCGTGATGGGACTGCCGTTGTTCGCCCCGCTCGTCGCCGTCACCTGGCTGGCCGTGCGGGCGGTCTATCCGCGCCACCATGACGCCAGCGCGGCATCCGAGGCGTGATAGATTTATCTTGACATCAAGATAAATTCCTTCGCCCGTGATGCGCCAGAGGCGCCATCCACGGGTAAGGACAACCTCACTAGCCCGCCGCCGCGGCGGCGGGGATGATGGAGAATCAGGCGACGGCCGTCCATGCCCGACCCTGACCCCGCCGACCGACTGAGCCCGCGGCCTCAGGAACTCCCAACGAAGGAGAGCAGACGTGTCCACTGTTGACAGCTTCGGAGCCAGGAGCACCCTCACGGTCGGTGGCACCGACTACGAGATCTACCGGATCGACACCGTCGCCGGGTACGAGAAGCTCCCGTTCAGCCTGAAGGTGCTGCTCGAGAACCTCCTTCGCACCGAGGACGGCGCCAACGTCACGAAGTCGCAGATCGAGGCCCTCGGCAACTGGGATGCCGATGCGGAGCCCGATACCGAGATCCAGTTCACCCCGGCGCGCGTCGTGATGCAGGACTTCACCGGCGTGCCCTGCATCGTCGATCTCGCCACCATGCGCGAGGCCGTCACGGCCCTCGGTGGCGACCCGGCGAAGATCAACCCGCTGTCGCCGGCCGAGATGGTCATCGACCACTCCGTCATCGCCGACCTTTTCGGCACCGAGAACGCACTCGAGCGCAACGTCGAGATCGAGTACGAGCGCAACGGCGAGCGTTACCAGTTCCTGCGCTGGGGCCAGACCGCGTTCGACGACTTCAAGGTCGTCCCGCCGGGAACCGGCATCGTCCACCAGGTGAACATCGAGCACCTCGCGAAGGTCATCTACGACCGCACGGGCAGGGACGGCGTGCTGCGCGCCTACCCCGACACCTGTGTGGGCACCGACTCGCACACGACCATGGTCAACGGTCTCGGCGTGCTCGGCTGGGGCGTCGGCGGCATCGAGGCCGAGGCCGCCATGCTCGGCCAGCCCGTCTCGATGCTCATCCCGCGCGTCGTCGGCTTCAAGCTGACCGGCGACATCCCCGCCGGCGTGACGGCGACGGACGTCGTGCTCACCATCACCGACATGCTCCGCAAGCACGGCGTCGTCGGCAAGTTCGTCGAGTTCTACGGTGCCGGCGTGGCCTCCGTCCCGCTCGCCAACCGCGCCACCATCGGAAACATGAGCCCGGAGTTCGGCTCGACCGCGGCGATCTTCCCCATCGACGACGTCACGCTGGAATACCTGCGCCTCACGGGACGCGACGAGCAGGCGGTGGCCCTGGTCGAGGCGTACGCCAAGGAGCAGAAGCTCTGGCACGACGCTGACAGCGAGCCGGTCTTCAGCGAGTACATGGAGCTCGACCTCTCGACGGTCGTGCCGTCGATCGCCGGCCCGAAGCGTCCCCAGGACCGCATCCTCCTCAGCGAGGCGAAGACGCAGTTCGAGAAGGACATCGTCAACTACACCACCCCGTCGGTGTCCAACTCGATCGTCGACCTCGACTCGATCCACTCGTTCCCGGCATCCGACCCGGGCTCCACCCCGGGCGAGGAGGAGCCCGCGACGCGCGACGTACGCATCTCCAGCGGCGCCCCCGCCGCGGCATCCAACCCGGTGCCGGTCACGTCGCCCGCGGGCGACTCCTACCTGCTCGACAACGGCGCGGTGACACTCGCCGCGATCACCTCGTGCACCAACACGTCGAACCCGTCGGTGATGATCGCCGCCGGCCTTCTCGCCCGCAAGGCGCGCAACAAGGGCCTCAAGCAGAAGCCGTGGGTGAAGACGACGCTCGGCCCCGGTTCCAAGGTCGTCACCGATTACTACGAGAAGTCCGGCCTCGACAAGGACCTCGAAGGCCTCGGCTTCTACACGGTCGGCTACGGCTGCACCATCTGCATCGGCAACTCCGGACCTCTCATCGAAGAGGTCTCGGCGGCGATCAACGAGAACGATCTCGCCGTCACGGCCGTGCTGTCGGGCAACCGCAACTTCGAGGGCCGCATCAGCCCCGACGTGAAGATGAACTACCTCGCCTCGCCGCCCCTCGTCGTCGCCTATGCCCTCGCCGGCTCGATGCACTTCGACTTCGAGACCGATCCGCTCGGGAAGGACTCGGAGGGCAACGACGTGTTCCTCAAGGACATCTGGCCCTCGCCGGACGAGGTCCAGGAGGTCATCGACTCGTCGATCTCGCGCGACCAGTTCATCAAGCAGTACGCCACCGTGTTCGACGGTGACGAGCGCTGGACGAGCCTGCCCACCCCCGAGGGCCCCATCTTCGAGTGGGATGCCGATTCGACGTACGTGCGCAAGGCGCCGTACTTCGAGGGCATGTCCATGGACCTGACCCCGGTCACGGACATCCACGGCGCTCGGGTGATGGCGACCCTCGGCGACTCGGTCACCACCGACCACATCTCGCCCGCGGGGAACATCAAGGCCGGCACGCCCGCCGCGCAGTACCTCACCGAGCACGGTGTCGCGCAGAAGGACTTCAACTCCTACGGCTCGCGTCGTGGCAACCACGAGGTCATGATCCGCGGCACGTTCGCCAACATCCGCCTCAAGAACGAGCTGGTCGCCGCGGTCAACGACGGTCAGATCGTCGAGGGCGGCTTCACCCGTGACTTCACGCAGGAGGGCGGCCCGCAGTCGTACATCTTCGACGCGTGCGAGAACTACCGCGCCGAAGGCACCCCGCTCGTCGTCTTCGGTGGCAAGGAGTACGGCTCGGGCTCATCGCGCGACTGGGCCGCGAAGGGCACGTCGCTGCTGGGCGTCAAGGCGGTCATCACCGAGAGCTTCGAGCGCATCCACCGCTCCAACCTCATCGGCATGGGCGTCGTGCCGCTGCAGTTCCCCGAGGGCCAGAGCTGGAAGTCGCTGGGCCTGGACGGCACCGAGATCGTCTCGATCGAGGGCCTCGAGAAGCTCAACGAGGGCGTCACCCCGAAGACCGTGAAGGTCACGGCGGCCCCCAGCGAGTTCTCGCCGGACGGCAAGGAGACGATCGTCTTCGACGCCAAGGTGCGCATCGACACCCCCGGTGAGGCGGACTACTACCGCAACGGCGGCATCCTCCAGTACGTGCTGCGTTCGCTGGTCTGAGCGCCGGTTATAACGCCCCGGCATCGGTCCCCGCAAGGGGACGCCGATGCCGGGGCGTCGGCGTTTGGGCGACGTAGACTCGGAGGATGAGTCTGCTCGCTTCGATCACCGGTCCGCGCGACCTGGACTCCCTGTCCACCGAGCAGCTCGAGCAGCTCGCGCACGAGATCCGTGACTTCCTCGTCGAGAACGTGGCGCGCACGGGCGGTCATCTCGGACCGAACCTCGGTGTCGTAGAGCTCACCATCGCGCTGCACCGGGTCTTCAACTCACCCGACGACCCCTTCGTCTTCGACACCGGCCATCAGTCGTATGTGCACAAGCTGCTCACCGGCCGCCAGGACTTCCGCGGCCTGCGCTCGCGCGGCGGACTCGCCGGCTACCCGCAACGCGCGGAGAGCGTCCACGACGTCGTCGAGTCCTCGCACGCGTCGAGTTCGCTGAGCTGGGCGGACGGCATCTCGCGCGCGCTGACCCGCACCGGCCGCAAGGATCACCACGTCGTCGCTGTCGTCGGTGACGGCGCGCTGACGGGCGGGATGACCTGGGAGGCACTGAACAACATCTCCGACGACAACCATCGCAATCTGGTGATCGTCGTCAACGACAACGGACGCTCCTACGCTCCGACGATCGGGGGGATGGCTCGCTATCTGAACCGGGTGCGCACCACCGAGGGCTATGAGAGCCTGCGCAAGAGTTCGGCATCCTTCTTCCGTCGACTCGGGCCCATGGGGCGCGCCGTCTACCGTGGTGTCCGCGGCGCCACGCATGGATTCCTCTCGCGCTTCTCGAACAACGAGGCGCTGTACTCGAACCTCGACATCAAGTACCTCGGTCCCATCGACGGGCACGATCTGGTCGCGCTGCAGGAGACGTTGCAGCTGGCCAAGGACTACGGTGCCCCGGTGATCGTGCACGTCATCACCGAGAAGGGCCGCGGCTACGAGCCCGCACGCAACGACGAGGCCGATCAGTTCCACGCCGTCGGCAAGATCGACCCGGCGACGGGCGAGCCGCTAGGCTCCTCGGATGCCGTCGCGTGGACCGACGCTTTCGCCGACGCCCTCGTGGCGGCGGGGGAGCGACGTGACGATGTCATCGCGATCACGGCGGCGATGCTGCGTCCGACGGGCCTGCAGCCGTTCGCGCAGCACTTCCCCGACCGCGTCTACGACGTGGGCATCGCCGAGCAGCACGCGGTGGCCTCGGCGGCAGGCCTCGCCTTCGGCGGACTGCACCCGGTGGTCGCGATCTATGCGACGTTCATGAACCGCGCCTTCGACCAGGTGCTGATGGATGTGGCCCTGCATCGCGCGGGCGTGACGTTCGTTCTCGATCGCTCCGGTGTGACCGGACCCGACGGCCCCAGCCACCACGGTGTGTGGGATCTCGCGATGCTGCAGCTGGTGCCCGGCATCCGCATCGCCGCGCCCCGCGACGAGGCGCGGTTGCGGGAGGAGTTCGACGAGGCGATCGCCGTCGATGACGCGCCCACGGTGATCCGCTTTCCGAAGGGCGCCGTCGCGGTGGATCAGCCGGCCCTCAAACGCCTCTCCGACGGTGTCGACGTGCTGTGGCAGGACGGCGCCGAGGATGTTCTGCTCGTCGGCATCGGCCCGATGACGCAGCTCGCGGTGGAGGTCGCCGAGCGCCTCCGTGCCCAGGGGATCGGAGCGACCGTCGTCGACCCGCGCTGGGTCGTGCCCGTGCAGCCCTCGATCGTGAAGCTCGCTGCCGCCCATCGCCTGGTGATCACGATCGAGGACGGCATCCGCGTGGGTGGTGTCGGAACGCGCGTGCGTCAGGTGCTGCGCGAGGCGGGCGTGGACACGGCAGTCGACGAGCTCGGCCTGCCCGATGCCTTCATCGATCACGCAAGCCGGGAGCAGATCCTCGAAGACGCCGGCCTGTCGGCCGCGAAGATCGCGCAGGACGTCGTCGCGCAGGTGCTCGGCACCCGCATTCCGATCGCCCGTCCGTCCACCGATACTGGGGCGATCTGGACCGTGCGGGGCGGCGCCGACAGCTCCGAACACGCCGACCACGGCGACGCGCGGGGCTGAACCCCGTCAGCCGCGGAGCGGGCGATCCTCCTCCTCGATCGGGGGATCACGTCGATTCGGCGTTCGGTCGGCCTGCCATCGGCCGTAGACCGTCGCGCCCGCGCACACCGCGATGACAACGCCGACCATCACAGGATCGAGCATCGCCGGTCGCGACATCGCAGTGAAGATGCTCACCACCGTCGCACCGATGGCGATGCCGAAGGCAGCGAACGCACTGAGATGAACCCATCGGCGACGCACGCCGCGAAGCGCATAGCCGACAAGCGCGGCGACGGGCAGTCCCAGGACGGTCACGAAGATCGAGACGACGCCGCCGACAGCGGCGACCCAGCCGGCAGCGTAGACCGCCGCGCCGACGCTTGGCGGGGTGAAGGGCCTCATGCTGGCAAGCGCTGCCCACACGAAAGCAGCGATCGTGAGCAGCGTCACGAACCCGAGCCAGGCGTGCAGCGCACCGCGCCACAGCTGGTCGCGCGTGAACGCGCCCGCTGCCGACGGAGGGTTCACCGCCCGGCCTCGGCGATGAGCTCCAGAAGCTCGCGGACGACGCCGCGCACGATGGGCAATCGTGCAAGCGGCAGCGTCGTCCGCAGCAGTGCCAGGCCGCGATCGAGCAGGCGCCGCGTCCGCTGCTGACCGTCGGAGCGGTCGTAGACCCAGAAGAGCGCCAGCAGGAGATGCCCGAGGAAGAGCACCGTGGGCAGCGCCTGACGGAGATCGCTCGGGACGGTTCCGGAACGTGCGCCGTCCACCGCTTCCCCGAAGAGTGCTTCCGTGATGGCGCGCGCCTGGCCGGACGCCTCGGCGAGCGGGTTGATCTCCGAGCGTGGGGAGACGGCAGCAGAGAGGAACTCCGCCGCATGCTCGTGGTACGCCGTCAGCTCGTCGAGCCCGGTGCGGTAGACGATGGCGATGCGTTCGACGAGATCGTCCGTGTCGGCGAGGGTCGGTTCGGCCGCCGCCCGATGGCGGCGTTGCACGTCGAGGTACAGCTCCTGGACCAGGTCGTTCTTGGTGGCGAAGTGGTAGTAGGCGTTACCCACCGACACGCCCGCCTCCTGCGCGATGAGGCGCATGGTCGTCGCTTCGTATCCGCGCTCGCGAAACGAGGCGAGCGCCACCTCGCGAAGCCGGGCACGCGTGCGTTCGCTTTTCGTAGACGCGGGCCCTTCAGAAGTGAACATGTTCGGAAAATATCACAACGTCCGGCGTGACAGCATGGAGCAATGAGTTCCGCCAACCTCACTCGCGAAGAGACGGCGGCTCGCGCCGCCGGCATCCGACTGCACACCGTCGAGGTCGACCTCGACCTGCGTTCAGCCCCGGATGCCGCGGCGACGACATTTCCCACGCGGTCGACGTTCGCGTTCACGGCAGTGACCGACACCACGTGGGTCGACTTCATCGGTGAGAGCGTCATCGAGGTGATCGTCAACGACCGTGCGCAACCGGTCGAGTGGGACGGTGCGCGCATCCGTCTGCGGGGACTCGTGGTCGACGCGACGACGCCGAATGTGGTGCGCATTCACGCGACGGCGCGGTACAGCACGTCCGGTGAGGGTCTGCACCGCTTCCGCGACCCCGTCGATGACGCCACCTATCTGTACACCCAGTACGAGCCTGCCGACTGCCGTCGCGTCTACCCGTGCTTCGAGCAGCCGGACATGAAGGCGCGCTGGCGCTTCACCGTCGCCGCCCCGACGGGCTGGGAGGTGTTGTCCAACGGCGCCGAGACTTCGCGCGACGAGGTCGCCGGGGGAGTGCGCGTGCACTTCACCGAGACGCTGCCGCTGTCGAGCTACATCACCGCCGTCGCCGCGGGTCCCTACCATCGCGTCGACGGCACGCATCGCGGCACGCAGGCCCCCATCGCTCTCGGTGTGCTCTGCCGCGCGTCGCTCGCCGCTCACCTGGACGCCGACGAGATCCTCGACATCACCCGACGGGGCTTGTCGTTCTTCGAGGACGCGTTCGACTTCCCGTACCCCTGGGGGAAGTACGACCAGATCTTCGTCCCCGAGTACAACCTCGGGGCCATGGAGAACCCCGGACTGGTGACCTTCACCGAGGCGTACGTGTTCCGCGGTGCGTCGACGACCGCGCAGTACGAAGCCCGCGCGAACACGATCCTGCACGAGATGGCCCACATGTGGTTCGGCGATCTGGCGACGATGCGATGGTGGGATGACCTGTGGCTGAAGGAGTCGTTCGCCGACTACATGGGCACGCATGCTGCCGCGGCCGTGGGGGGCTTCCCGGACGCGTGGGTCAGCTTCGCCACCCGGCGCAAGGGATGGGCATACACGCAGGACCAGCTGCCCACCACGCACCCGATCGTCGCCGATATCCCTGATCTGGAAGCCGCCAAGCTCAACTTCGACGGCATCACGTACGCAAAGGGCGCGTCGGTGCTCAAGCAGCTCGTCGGCTTCGTGGGGGAGGAGGCCTTCTTCCGCGGAGCGCAGCGCTACTTCGCCCGACACGCCTTCGGCAACACGACCCTCCCCGACCTTCTCACGGCTCTCGAGGAGGCGTCGGGGCGTGATCTGGCGGCGTGGAGCGCAGCGTGGCTGCAGACGACCGGTGTCACCGAGCTCAGTGCCGAGCGCACGTCGGACGGCTTGGAGCTGGACGTCTCGACGGTACGCCCCGACCGGGTGACCGTGGGGCTGTACGGCGACGCGGGCGGGCGTCTCGTGCGCCGCGGCGAGATCGCGACCGATGTCGTCGCACCGCGCACGCCGCTCGAGGGGGCCCGGCGTGATGACGTCGTCCTCGTCGTCCCCAACGACGACGATCGCACCTATGCGAAGGTCCGTCTGGATGCCGCGTCCACCGCGGCCGTCGCCCGCGGTCTGTCGACGATCGACGACGCGCTCGCGCGCGCCGTGATCTGGGCGGCACTGTGGAATGCGACGCGCGACGGCATCCTGCCCGCGCGGCGCTACATCGACATCGTCGCGCGCCATGCGCCGGAGGAGACGGATGCGGCGCTGCTGACGGATGCGACGGCCCGCGCCGCGTTCACGATCGGCCATTTCGCCGCGGATGATGACCGCGCCCCGCTGGCCGCGCAGTGGCTGGACACGGCGTGGAATGCGCTGAGCCACGCGACACCGGGCTCTGACGCTCAGCTCATCTGGGCACGTACGGTCGGCACCGCGACATCGGTCTGCGGCGACCGCGCCGCCGACCTGCGGGCAGCGCTGTCCGGAGCCATCCCGCCGCCGGCGGGTCTGCCGCTGGACCCCGAGCTCCGCTGGGCGTGGCTCATCGCCCTCGCCACGAGCGGAGACGCCGACGAGGCAGACATCGCACGCGAGCTGCGCACCGATGACACCGCGTCGGGACGCGTGGCCGCGCGGACCGCGCGGACCGCTCACCCCGCGGCATCCGTCCGCGCCGCGGCGTGGCAGGCGGCATGGAGCGACGAGACGCTGACCAACGATCACCTCGATGCCACGATCGCCGGCGTGCGCGCGGGCGGACGCCGTGACCTGGTCGCCGACTTCGACGACGACTACTTCGCACGTATCCTGCCCACCTGGCAGTCACGGTCGATCGAGATCGCCCGTCGTCTGGTGATCGGCCTGTTCCCGGCATCCCCGTCGCTCGACGCCGCCGACGCCTGGTTGCGAGATCACCCGGACGCGCCGGGGGCCCTCCGTCGTCTCGTGATCGAGCAGCGCGACGGCCTCGCGCGCGATCTGCGCGTGCGGGCGGCACAGCCCTCGCGCTGAGCCTACCCGGGCGTCGCCACCGGACGCGGACATGAAGAACGGAATCGGATGCCGCGACGTGCGGCATCCGATTCCGTTGCGTTCCTCCGAATCCGTGACGACGGATCCGGCAGTATCAGCCGCCGATACCGCGAATCGGCGGGTGGTGGAAGGTGTCGCCGAACGCCCGCTCCGACGCGCCCTCGCGGTCGAGGTAGGGTGAGGCGCCGCCGTCGATGAACGGCCAGCCGGCGCCCAGGATGAGGCACAGGTCGATGTCTTCGACCTCGGGCACGACACCCTCGTCGAGCATCAGCTTGATCTCGGTGGCCAAGCCGTCCTGCACGCGGCGCAGGATCGTGTCGGCGGATGCCGGGGCCGACGCAACATGCCCCTTCAGCGCCTTCTCGGCGGCCTTGGTGAAACCGGTGACCCGTCCGCCCTTGTCCTTCTCGACGACCTCCGGCAGCTCTGCGAGCTGATGGAAGTTCTCGTTCGCGTAGAAGCGGTCGGGGAACGCATGGACCATCGTGTCTTGGACGTGCGCAGCGACCTTCCAGCCGACGAGATCGATCAGCTGGAACGGCCCCATCGGCAGGCCGAGCGGCGCGAACGCCTTCTCGACATCCGCGACGGGAGTGCCCTCATAGACGGCGCGGGCCGCCTCGCCCATGACCTTGGCCAGAAGACGGTTGACGACGAAGCCGGGGGCATCCGCGGTCAGCACCGCGTTCTTGCCGAGGCCCTTCGCCACCACGAAAGCGGTCGACAGCGCGGCATCCGTCGTGTCCGACGTCTTGACGATCTCGATCAGCGGCATGACCGCGACCGGGTTGAAGAAGTGGAATCCGACGAGCCGCTCGGGGTGCGCGAGCTTCGAGCCGATCTCCGCGACCGACAGCGACGAGGTGTTGGTCGCGAGAATCGCATCCTCGGCGACGATCTTCTCGATCTCACCGAAGACGGCCTGCTTGACGCCGACCTCCTCGAAGACGGCCTCGATGACGAAGTCGCAATCGGCGTACAAGCTCTTGTCGGTCGTCCCGGTCACGAGCGCGCGCAGCTTGTTCGCCGCATCGGCATCGAGGCGGCCCTTGGCCTCGAGCTTGCCGATCTCGTCGTGAATGTAGGCGACACCCTTGTCGACGCGAGCCTGATCCAGGTCGGTGATGAGCACCGGCACCTGGAGCTTGCGCACGAACAGCAGGGCGAACTGGCTCGCCATGAGTCCGGCACCGATGATGCCGACCTTCGTGACCTTCTTCGCGAGTGCCTTGTCGGGGGCGCCGACGGGTCGCTTCGCCCGCTTCTGTACGAGGTCGAAAGCGTACATGGATGCCGCGAACTGATCGCCCGTGACGAGATCGGCCAGAGCCTCGTCTTCCCGCGCGAAGCCTTCGGCCTTCGTGCCGCTCTTGGCCTTGTCGAGCAGTTCGAGCGCGGCGTAGGGGGAGCGGGGGACGGTGCCGATCTTGGATTCGAGCATGCCGCGGGCCATCTTGATGGCGATGGGCCACTTGGTGAGGCGCTCGATCTTGCCCGGCTCGTTCTTGCGCTCGACCTTGACGGCGCCCGTGAGCACCGCGTCGGCCCAGGCCAGGGAGCTCTCGAGGTAGGTCGCCGCGGGGAAGATCGCGTCGACGATCCCGTAGTCGAACGCCTGCTGCGGCTTCAGCATGCGGTTCTGCTTGAGCGGGTTGCTGATGACGACCTCGAGCGCGTTCTCGATGCCGATCAGGTTGGGCAGCAGGTACGCGCCACCCCAGCCGGGGATGATGCCCAGGAACACCTCGGGCAGCGCGATCGCGGCTGCCGAGGCATCGACCGTGCGGTACGTCGAGTTCAGCGCGATCTCCAGGCCGCCTCCGAGAGCGAGGCCGTTCACGAAGGCGAAGGAGGGCACCCCGAGATCGCCGAGCGAGCCGAGCACTTTGTGGCCGAGCTGCGCGACCAGTCGGGCGTTGTCCTTCGAGCCCACCCGAGTGATGTCGGAGAGATCGGCGCCGGCGGCGAGGATGTACTGCTTGCCCGTGATGCCGACGGCCTGGATCTCGCCGGCGGCTGCGCGGGCCTTGAGTGCCGCCAGCGTCTCTCCGAGCTGGGTGAGGGTCGCCGGCCCGAGGGTGTTGGGGCGCGTGTGGTCGCGACCGTTGTCAAGCGTGATCAGTGCGAGCACTTTGCCCGAGGGCAACGTGATGTCACGCACGCGCGAGTGGGTCACGACCTCACCGTCTGCGAGTGCGGTGAGCGGGGAGAAGTCGATCTCGTCGTAGTTCGTCATGTCCGTCGTCCTCTCAGCGCTTGCGACCGTTGTAGTGCGGGTTCTCCCAGATGACCGACCCGCCCTGGCCGAGCCCCACGCACATGGCCGTGAGGCCATAGCGGACGTCGGGGCGTTCGGCGAACTGCGCGGCGAGCTGGATCATCAGGCGCACGCCCGACGCGGCCAGCGGGTGGCCGAGGGCGATCGCCCCGCCCCACTGGTTGACGCGCGGGTCGTCGTCGGCGATGCCGAAGTGATCCAGAAGCGAGATGACCTGCACCGCGAAGGCCTCGTTGAGCTCGAACAGCCCGATGTCGGCGATGGTCAGACCCGCCTTCTTGAGCGCCTTCTCGGTGGAGGGGATCGGGCCGATGCCCATGATCTCCGGTTGCACTCCGGCGAAGGCGAACGAGACCATGCGCATCTTCGGGGTGAGACCGAGTTCCTTGACGGCGCCGCCCCCGGCGAGCAGCGACATCGTCGCCCCGTCCGTGAGCGGTGAGGACGTGCCGGCGGTGACCCGCCCGTGGGGACGGAACGGGGTCTTCAACGCGGCGAGGTCTTCCATCGTGGTCTGCGGGCGACGGCCCTCGTCCTCCGTCGCCAGGCCCCAGCTGCCCTCGGCATCCTTCACCGCGACGGGCACCAGATCGGGCTGGAACTTGCCGGCCTCGTATGCCGCCTGCGCCTTGTGCTGGCTGAGCATGCCGAAGCGGTCGGAGCGCTCCTTGGTGAGCTGCGGGAACCGGTCGAAGATTCTCTCGGCCGTCACGCCCATGTTCAGCGCACCCGGGTCGACCATCCTCTCGGCCACGAACCGCGGGTTGGGGTCGGCGTTTGCGCCGATGGGGTAGTGGCCCATGTGCTCGACGCCGCCGGCGAGGGCGACGTCGTACATGCCGGCGCTGATCGAGGCGCCCATCATGGCGACGCTCGTCATGGCGCCGGCGCACATCCGGTCGATCGCGAAGCCCGGCACGGTCTGCGGAAGGCCTGCGAGGATGGCCACGGAGCGCCCGAGCGTGAGGCCTTGTTCGCCCGTCTGACTCGTCGCGGCGATCGCGACGTCGTCGACCCGGTCGGCGGGAACCGCGGTGTTCCGCGCCATCAGTCCGATCGTCGCCTTCACGGCGAGGTCGTCCGCGCGGGTGTTCCAGTACATGCCCTTCTCGCCGGCGCGACCGAACGGGGTGCGCATTCCATCGACGAAGTAGACGTCCGAGAGCTCGGCCACACTGCCTCCAAGGGTTGAGATTCAGTCCAGCGTACGGTGAAACTCAGTCTCACGGAAACGCTTGGAACGATTCTACGACGCGAGGTCGGAGGCAGCCTCGGTGGTCTGCACGGATTCGACAAACGCGCCGGCGATGACCCTCGCCGTCGTCTCGATCTGCCACGGACGCGCGCCATGGGCCGTGAGCGCTTCGCCGATGGATGCCGCATCGATCTCGGCCGGGGGAGCCCACGCGACCCGCCGCAGGGTGTCGGGGGTCAGAAGGTTCTCCGTCGGCATCCGCAGGTCGACGGCAAGCTGTTCCACGAGCGGGCGCGCCGCCTTCAGCCGGAGGTCCGCCGCCGGGTTGCGCTCCGCCCATGCCCGCGGAGGCGGCATTCCATCGCCGGAGGCGCGCTCCGCGGGCAAGGCGGGATCGGCGCGGCCGGCCTCGATCGCGGCCCACCACCGGTCGAGCTGACTGCGGCTCGCGCGGCCAGTGAAGTCCTTGACGCGCGCCAGATCCTGCTTCGTCTTGGGGTCGGCGATGACGACGGCCACCAGAGCGCGATCGGGAACGAGTCGACCGGGCGAGGTGTCCTGCTCACGCGCGTACTCCTCGCGGGCGATCCAGAGGGCTCGCGCGATCGCCAGCGCTCGGCGACCGCGGACGGTGTGCAGACCGCTGAGGCGCCGCCAGGGCTCCTCGCGAGCGGGCTTCACGGGCCGCGTACGCACCGTCTCGAACTCCTGAGCCGCGATGTCGGTCTTCCCCTGCTCCTCGAGCTCGTCGCGCAGCACCTCGAAGACATCCACGAGGTGCAGCACATCCAGCGCGGCGTACTCGAGCCAGGGCTGAGGCAGCGGACGCGTCGACCAATCCGCCGCGGAATGCGCCTTCGCGAGGGTGATTCCCAACGTGTCCTCGACGACCGCGCCGAGGCCCACGCGCTCATGCCCGAGAAGACGGGCGGCGAGTTCGGTGTCGAAGATCTGAGGCGGCTCGAGGTTCTCCTCCCGAAGGGAGGGCAGGTCCTGGCTGGCGGCGTGGAGGATCCAGGTGATGTCTCCGATCGCCTCTTGCAGCGGCGACAGATCGCCCACCGCAGGAGGGTCGACGAGGAAGACGCCGGCACCGCGCCGGTACACCTGGATGAGATACGCCCGCTGCGAGTAGCGGAAGCCTGATGCGCGCTCCACGTCGACGGCCACCGGGCCGGTGCCCGCGGCGAGCGCGTCGGCGGCGGCGGCGAGGCCGGCGGCATCCGTGATGACGTCGTACTCAGCCACGCGTTCCCCTTCCTGATGCACCCCGCTGCGAGCCGAACACGGCGATGCCCTCTGATCCCGGCGGCAATCCCGCCAACATGCACACGAGCTCCGCCCACGCCTCGATGTGGGCCGTCAGGTCACCGGCGGGCGTCCAGGACGACCGCAATTCGATCTGCGCCCCGTCGCCCTCGGCGGCGAGCGAACCGAACCCCTTCGACAGGGTCTTGGTCGCCGTGCCGGACTCCGAGTGGAAGGCCGCGCCGCGCGCCTCGAGCGCATCGACGAGCCACGACCAGGCGACGTCCGCGAGCAGCGGGTCGACGCCGATCTCGGCTTCGAGTGGAGCTTGCGCAAAACACACGATACGCCACGGCCCACCCCATGCGTCCGGTTCGGCAGGGTCGTGCATGAGGACGAAGCGCCCGGTGCCGTAGGGCGAATCCAGCCCGTCCGCATCCGGACGGACGTCACCCGCGAAGGCGATCGCCTCCGGGGCGAGACTCGTCGGAGCGGCGATCTCGCGTACGGAGAAGTCAGACCGGAAAGTCAGGGACCGCAGCTGCTCTGCGGCGCGTGCGAAGGCCGGTGTCTCAGCGGCGGGACGGGTGTCATCCACGGTCACAGACTAGGATGGGCCCACGATGAAGGCACCCAGGCGCGCCGCCCTCGGCGCCTCACGAATCGGCGCTCCGGCCACCCTGCGGATGCTAGCCCTCTCCCTCGCTGCGGCCCTGTTCGCGACGGCCGCGATGGCTTTCGCCGTCGCACTGCGCATGGCACGTCGAGTGGTCACCCCGTCAACGCGCGTCCCCGACACGCGCATCGTCGACATCGACGTGTCCGCGCAGACGATCACGTTGGCACGCACGCCCGACACGGTGCTGCCCGGACGCTACGGCCTGTTCACGACCGGTTCCGCCGACTATCTCAAGGTGGGCTCGGTGCTGGCCAGCGACGGCGACACCGTCAAGCGGAAGCTGCTCACGCAGGTCGGCGGTCAGTCGAGCCTCGATGCCGACGCGGCGTTCAGCGGCTGGTACTACCAGCGCCCGGAGGAACTGCATCTGCCGTTCACGCGCGAGCACGTGCCGGCGGCGATCGGCGCCTGCCCGGCGTGGCTGTTCCCGGCAGAGCCGTCGAGCGACCTCGACGACGAGACCTGGGTCATCCAGATCCATGGACGCGGCACGACGCGTGCCGAATGCCTGCGTGCCGTGCCGGTGTTCCATGCTCTGGGCATCACGTCGCTCGTCGTGTCGTACCGCAACGACGGCGACGCTCCGCGCAGCCGTGCCGGAGCCTACGCGCTCGGCGCGACCGAGTGGCGCGATGTGGATGCCGCCGTCAGCTGGGCTCTGCGACACGGCGCCCGCCGCATCGTGCTCATGGGCTGGTCGATGGGCGGCGCGATCGCGCTGCAGACGTCGCTCGGCTCCGCGCACCGCGAGCAGATCGTCGGCGTCATCCTCGATTCGCCGGTGGTGGACTGGCGCACCGTCCTCTCCTATCAGGCCAAGGCGTTGCACGTGCCCGCGCCCGTCACCGATCTGGCGATGGGAGCACTGCGCACGGGATGGGCGGCGCCCGCGATCGGCGCCGACGGAGCGATTCCGCTCGACCGACTCGACATCGTGGCGCGTGCCGCAGAACTGCGCCATCCCGTGCTCATCCTGCACAGCGATGACGACGGGTTCGTCCCGTCCAGCGCCTCGCACCGCCTGGCCGATGCCCGACCCGACCTGGTCGAGTTGCAGGTGTTCCGCACGGCGCGTCACACGAAGCTCTGGAACTACGACCAGCAGCGCTGGACCGACGCGATCGGCGACTGGCTGCGCGCACACGACCTGGTGGGCGCACCGGCGGTCGACGAGGGAGAACGATGACATCCACCGACTCCGGCACGATTCGCCTCGTCGATCGTCAGCCGGCGGTGTCCGGCGCAGAGATGGTCGCCGCACTCGTGCCGCCGCCGCAGTTCGACGGCGCGACCTTCGACACGTATCGCGCCGATCCGTCTTTTCCTTCGCAGCAGGAGGCCAAGGAACGGCTCATCGCGTTCAGCCTCGGCGGGGGTCCGGCTGAGCGCGGCGGACTCTTCCGCCGCGCGAAGAAGGTGCCGGAGATGAAGCCGGGCGTGTATCTCGACGGCGGGTTCGGCGTCGGCAAGACCCATCTGCTCGCGGCCATCTATCACGCGATGCCGGCGCGACGGAAGTACTTCGGATCGTTCATCGAGTACACCGCGTTGGTCGGAGCACTCGGGTACCAGAAGACGGTCGAGCTCTTCCGCGGAGCGGACCTGCTGTGCATCGACGAGTTCGAGCTCGACGACCCGGGTGACACCATGGTGATGACCCGACTGCTGGGGGAGCTGGTCCCCACCGGAACGCGGCTCGCGGCGACATCGAACACCCCGCCCAATGCGCTCGGCGAAGGGCGATTCGCCGCGCAGGACTTCCTCCGCGAGATCCACGCCATGGCATCGAGCTTCGAGACCATCCGCATCGACGGCACCGACTACCGTCAGCGCGCCCTCGATGGGCACGCCGAGGTGTGCGACGACGCCGCCTACCGCGCGGCCATCGATGGCGCCGCGGCATCCGGTGTCGTCTCGGACGACGCCTTCGCCGAACTGATCCGCCATCTCGCGACGGTGCATCCGTCGCGCTACGTGCGGCTGATCGAGAACCTGTCGACGATCGGCCTACGCGACGTCGTCACGCTGCAGGACCAGTCCGCGGCGCTGCGATTCGTCGCCTTCGTGGACCGGGCGTACGACGCGCAGATTCCCGTGCGCGCGACCGGTCGACCGCTCGACGAGGTCTTCGACGAGGAGATGCTCGCGGGCGGCTACCGCAAGAAGTACCTGCGAGCGATCTCCCGCCTGAATGCACTCACGCATTCCTGACCGCTCTCACGGGCGACGGATGCCGCGCCGAAACGTGATGTTTACCTGGGCACGTCGGCCGTAACCAGCGTGAAACACGACGCGGGTACCGGCGGTAACCGCGTACCGCAACACTGAGTGCGCTGGGACGTCCCGACCCCGAAACCGCGACGCCCCGGTCCGAGTTACACAACACATCAGTGAGGACCTTCATGGACAGCGGAAATCTCGCTTGGTATATCGCCGCTACGGCTCTCGTGCTCTTTATGACGCCGGGCGTGGCTTTCTTCTACGGCGGCCTCGTCAAGGCGAAGAGCGTCATCAGCATGATGATGATGAGCTTCGGCGCGATGGGTCTCGTCGCGGTGCTCTGGATCCTCTACGGATACAACATGCAGACCGCCGACTGGTGGGGCGGCATCCTGGGCAACCCCTTCTCCGACTTCGGCCTCGGCGCGATGGCGACCGGTGAGAACGCGACCGTGAACCTCACGGCCGTCGCCTACGGCGCCACCTTCGCCATCATCACCGTGGCCCTCATCTCCGGCGCCATCGCCGACCGCGCCCGCTTCGGCTCGTGGATGATCTTCGCGTTCTTCTTCGCGACGATCGACTACTTCGCCGTCGCCGGCTGGGTGTGGAACACCAACGGCTGGATCTTCAACCTCGGCACCACGCTGGGCTTCTCGACCGAGGTGATCGACTACGCCGGTGGAACCGCTGTCCACATCAACGCCGGTGCCGCCGCCCTCGCTCTCGCGCTGGTGCTCGGCAAGCGCGTCGGCTTCCAGAAGGGCATCCACAAGCCGCACAACGTGCCGCTGGTGATGCTGGGAGCTGCGATCCTGTGGTTCGGCTGGTTCGGCTTCAACGCCGGCGCCGCGGCCTTCTACGCTGCCCCCGAGGGCACCTCGGGAGACATCCTCTCCGGCATCGCCGGGGTCGGATCGCCTGCCGGCCTCATCGTCCTGAACACGCTGGGCGCGACCGCTGCCGCCATCCTCGGTTGGGCGATCGTCGAGAAGCTGAAGGACGGAAAGCCGACCGCCGTGGGCGCCGCCTCGGGTGCCGTCGCGGGTCTCGTCGCCATCACGCCCTCCTGCGCCAACCTGGCACCGGGCTGGTCGCTGCTGCTCGGTGTCATCGCCGGCGCGGTGTGCGCCCTCGCGGTGGAGCTCAAGTGGCGTCTCGGCTTCGACGACTCGCTCGACGTCGTGGGCGTCCACCTCGTCGGTGGTCTGATCGGAACGCTGTACCTCGGCTTCTTCGCCACGGGCACGGGCCTGTTCCTCGGCGGCAACGCCGACCAGCTGATCCTCCAGGCGATCGCTGCCGTCACCGTGCTGGTGTTCTCCTTCGTGGTCGCCTACGTGCTCGGCTTCATCATCGAGAAGACGATCGGCTTCCGCGTCAAGAACGAGGACGAGATCGCCGGCATCGACACCGTCGTGCACGGTGAAGAGGGCTACGCGCTCGTCGACTGACACGAATCCCTCGAAGGGGCGTCGGATCTCACGATCCGGCGCCCCTTCGGCGTGTGCGAACACATCCGACAGCGATTGGTAGCGTGAAGCCATGGCATCTCGCGACGGACGCGGCACTCTGACATCGCTCGTCCGGGGGATTCTCGGCCTCTTCGGTGGCCGCTCCCGCCCCTCGGCGCCCGCGAGGACGCCGGGGCCGTCGCGGCCCACCGCCCCCACGACGCTCAGCCCCGGTCAGGACGGACAGACGGCGACACGCGAGGTCCGCCCGCCGGCGCGTGGCGGTCTGACGATCAGATACGCCCCACAGCGTGACGGGGCTCCGGATGCCGGGGAGGTCGTGTGGACCTGGGTGCCGTACGAGGAGAACGACGGGCGCGGCAAGGACCGCCCCGTCCTGGTGATCGGCCACGACGGCGCCGACCGGGTGTTCGCGGTGCGTTTGACCAGCAAGGCCCACGACGGCGACCGTGATTACCTCTCCATCGGCACCGGGGCGTGGGACTCGCAGGGCCGGCCGTCGTGGGTCGATATCGAGCTGCTCTACAGCGTGCACGTGCGCGGGATGCGACGCGAGGCCGCAGCCCTGGACCGTCGACGGTTCGCGGGGGTCGCCGCGGCACTTCAGGGTCGCTACGGCTGGCTGAGCGAGGTCTGAGCGGCCCGGCGCACCCGGTGCCGGCTACTCCGCCCCGCGCTGGAGTGCGGGGGCGAAGATGATGATCGCGGCTCCGAGGAGCGCCACAGCCGAGCCGATGTAGTCCCAGAGCGTGGGTTTGAAGCCGTCGATGACGATTCCCCAGGCAAGGGAGCCGGCGACGAAGACTCCACCGTACGCCGCGAGCACACGCCCGAAGTGTGCGTCGGGCTGGAAAGCCGCGACGAACCCGTAGCCACCGAGGGCGATCACGCCGAGGACGGCGAAGAGCCAGCCGCGATTCTCGCGCACCGATTGCCAGATGAGCCAGGCGCCGCCGATCTCGGCGATCGCCGCGAGGACGAACAGAACGATGATCCGGGCGGTGGTCATCACGCCAGTGTGTCAGGCTGGCGTGTCGGTCGTGTTTCCCACTCCCGTGCGCGATCGTCTCGGCATCCGCGCGAAGAAGGGCTGCGGCCACGCACCGAGCGCCAGCACGGCGAGCACCGTCTGCACCAGCCCGGTGAGGAAGTACACGCCGTGCAGTGGCGACCACCCCAGCAGCAGGGCGATCTCGACGAATATCCAGATCATCATCACGAGACCGGATGCCGCGTGCAGCCCCCACGCGAGCACGTGCCGTCGTCGCTGCGCGATGAGCGCCACCAGCTGAGTGCCGCCGACGATGACACCGAGGATGAGTCCCGGCCACGCCCAGGAGGGAAAAGGCGTGCGCGCGAGCCATTCGTTCGGCATTCCGACACTGTCGCCGCCCGCGACCACGAGGAGCACACAACCGGCGGGAGCCGAGACCAGGCTGAAGAGGGCGACGACCACCAGCGTCTACGCGTCAGCGCCGCCGGGTGTTCGACTGTTCGCCGTGAATAGAAAACCCCCGGCTGAGCCGGGGGTTCGATGGTGGGCGATACCAGACTCGAACTGATGACCTCTTCCGTGTGAAGGAAGCGCGCTACCAACTGCGCCAATCGCCCAAGACCCGTGCGGGCCGAGACTCGATGCTACCGGATGCCGGGCTCCGGCACGAATCGTCCGGCATCCGACACCGGGACACGCGCGGGGCGCGCTCAGTTTTGCGATGGCGGAATAGTCGGCTAAAGTCGATCAAGTTCCCGGGGCAACCAGGGAGCACGCGGATGTAGCGCAGTTGGTAGCGCATCACCTTGCCAAGGTGAGGGTCGCGAGTTC
>NZ_MEEL01000033.1:0-86349 GCF_001724435.1 Microbacterium sp. SCN 69-37 | reverse complement strand
CTCGGCTGCTCGGGCGATCTCGCGCCGCTGTCGCACGTCGCGCTCGCCGCGACGGGGGAGGGAGAGGTGCGCGACGCCGACGGTGTGATGACGGATGCCGCGTCCGCGCTGGCCGCGGCCGGCATCCGTCCGCTGGTGCTGACGGAGAAAGAGGGCCTCGCCCTCATCAACGGCACCGACGGCATGCTCGGGATGCTCCTCCTCGCCCTCGCCGATCTGGAGATGCTCCTGGAGACCGCCGATGTCGCCGCGGCGATGTCGGTGGAGAGCCAGCTCGGCACCGACGCGGTGTTCGCCGCCGACCTCATGGCGCTGCGCCCCCAGGACGGGCAGGCCCGGTCGGCCGCGAACCTTCGCGCCCTCCTCGCCGACTCCGAGATCGTCCGCTCGCACCGCGATCCCGCCGCGTGCACCCGGGTGCAGGACGCGTACTCGCTCCGCTGCTCGCCGCAGGTGCACGGCGCCGCGCGCGACACCGTCGATCACGCACGGCGCGTCGCCGACCGGGAACTCCTGTCCGCCGTGGACAACCCGGTGCTCACCGCCGACGGTCAGGTGCGCTCCAACGGCAACTTCCACGGCGCGCCCGTGGCCTTCGTGCTGGACTTCCTCGCGATCGCCGTCGCCGACCTCGCCTCGATCTCGGAGCGGCGGACCGACCGTGCGCTGGATCCTGCCCGCAGTCACGGACTCCCGCCCTTCCTCGCCCACGAGGTCGGGGTGGACTCGGGCCTGATGATCGCGCAGTACGCCGCCGCCGGGATCGTCTCCGAGCTCAAGCGCCTCGCGGTCCCGGCATCCGTGGACTCCATCCCGTCCTCGGCGATGCAGGAGGATCACGTGTCGATGGGATGGGCGGCGGGTCGGAAGCTCCGCCGCGGCGTCGACGGGCTCGCCCGGGTGCTCGGCATCGAGGTGCTCACCGCGGCCCGCGCCCTGGACCTCCGCGCCCCGCTCGCTCCGGCGCCGCGCACCGCCCGGGTCCGCGCTCTGCTGCGGGATGCCGGCATCGACGGCCCCGGCACGGACCGCTTCCTCTCGCCCGACCTCGAGCGGGTGGCCGCGCTCGTCAGCTCCGGGGCGGTCGCCCGCGCCGGCATCCCCGAATCCACGAAGGAGTGAGATGACCACCGCATCCGACACCACGACCGCCGCCCCCGAGCCGGCCGCCCGCGCGATCCGCGCCCCGCGCGGCCCCGCGCGCACCGCGAAGAGCTGGGGGGCCGAGGCCGCCAAGCGCATGCTCATGAACAACCTCGATCCCGAGGTCGCCGAGCACCCCGAAGACCTCGTCGTCTACGGCGGCACCGGACGCGCCGCACGCTCGTGGGCGGCGTACGACGCGATCGTCCGCACGCTCGACGAGCTCGAGCCCGACGAGACGCTCCTCGTGCAGTCCGGGAAGCCGGTCGGGGTCTTCCGCACCCACACGTGGGCGCCGCGCGTGCTGATCGCGAACTCGAACCTCGTGGGCGATTGGGCGACGTGGCCGGAGTTCCGCCGGCTCGAGCAGCTGGGGCTGACGATGTACGGGCAGATGACCGCCGGCTCCTGGATCTACATCGGCACCCAGGGCATCCTCCAGGGAACCTACGAGACCTTCGCCGCCGTGGCGCGCAGCCTCGGACGCGACGACCTCTCGGGCACCCTCACCCTCACCGGCGGATGCGGCGGTATGGGCGGTGCGCAGCCGCTCGCGGTGACGCTCAACGGCGGTGCGGTGCTCATCGTTGCTCATCGTCGACGTCGACGAATCCCGCCTGGAGCGCCGGGTCGCCCACGGCTACCTCGACGTGCACACCACCGATCTCGATGCCGCCGTCGCCCGGGTGATCGCGGCGAAGGACGCCGGTGAAGCACTCTCGGTGGGGGTGGTGGGCAACGCCGCCGAGGTGTTCCCGGCCCTTCTCGCCCGCGGCGTCCCGATCGACATCGTCACCGACCAGACGAGCGCGCACGATCCGCTGGCCTACCTTCCGGTCGGCGTCTCCGTGGACGAGTGGCGCGCGCGGGCCGAGGCCGATCCGGTGGACTTCACCGCTCGTTCCCGCCGGTCGATGGCGGCGCAGGTGGCGGCGATGGTCGGGTTCCAGGATGCCGGGGCCGCCGTGTTCGACTACGGCAACTCGATCCGCGCCGAGGCCGAACTCGGCGGGTTCGACCGCGCGTTCGCCTTCCCCGGATTCGTGCCGGCCTACATCCGACCGCAGTTCGCCGAGGGGCGGGGTCCGTTCCGCTGGGTGGCGCTCTCGGGTGATCCCGACGACATCCGCAAGACCGATGAGGCCGTGAAGGCGCTGTTCCCCGAGAACGCCGCCCTCGTGCGCTGGTTGGAGAAGGCGGGCGACACCGTGCACTTCGAGGGCCTTCCCGCGCGGATCTGCTGGCTCGGCTACCAGGAACGGCACCTGGCGGGGCTGAGGTTCAACGAGATGGTGGCCTCGGGCGAGCTGTCGGCACCGATCGTCATCGGACGCGACCACCTCGACGCGGGGTCGGTCGCCTCTCCATACCGCGAGACGGAGGCGATGGCCGACGGCTCCGACGCCATCGCCGACTGGCCGCTGCTCAACGCGCTGCTGAACACCGCGTCCGGTGCGTCGTGGGTCTCGATCCACCACGGCGGCGGGGTCGGCATCGGTCGGAGCATCCACGCGGGGCAGGTCATCGTCGCCGACGGTACCCCGGAGGCGGCGGAGAAGCTCGCCCGCGTGCTCGTGAACGATCCCGGTACCGGAGTCATGCGCCACGTGGACGCCGGGTACCCGCGCGCCGCGGAGGTCGCCCGCGAGCGCGGCCTGCAGGTGCCGATGTGGTGACCGGCGAATCCGGAGCACCCGACCTCCTCATCACCGGCATCGGCGAGCTGACGACGAACGTCTCGACACCCGACGACGTCTGCGGAACGATCCACGACGCCGCCGTCCTCGTCCGCGCGGGCATCGTCGCGTGGACCGGACCCACGGCGGAGGCGCCGGATGCCGCCTCCGCCGTGCCGGTCGTGGACGTCGACGGAGCCGCCGTCACTCCGGGGTTCGTCGACAGCCACACCCACCTCGTGTTCGGCGGCGACCGCAGCGCGGAGTTCGTCGCCCGGATGGCCGGTCGGCCGTATGCGGCGGGCGGTATACGCTCCACCGTGGCGGCCACGCGGAGCGCGACCGACGCCGAGCTGCGTGCCCGGCTCCGGGCGCTCGTCGCCGAGCTCCGCCCGCAGGGGACGACGACGTTCGAGATCAAGACCGGCTACGGGCTGACGGTCGCCGACGAGGAGCGCCTCGCCCGCCTCGCGCGGGAGGTGACGGAGGAGGTCACGTTCCTCGGTGCGCACGTCGTCCCCGAGGAGTTCCAGGACGACCCCGACGCGTACGTCGACCTCGTCGCAGGTCCGATGCTCGATGCGGTCGCGTCGCACTGCCGATGGATCGACGTATTCTGCGAGCGGGGCGCCTTCACCCCCGCGCAGGCGGACCGGGTGCTCGCGGCGGGCGCGGCCCGAGGCCTCGGCATCCGCGTGCACGGCAATCAGCTGGGCCCGGGCGAGGGGGTGCGTCTCGCCGTCGCGCGGGGCGCGGCATCCGTCGATCACGGCACGTATCTCGACGACGTCGACATCGCCGCGCTCGCCGGGAGCGACACCGTGCTGACGCTCCTCCCGGGGGTGGAGTTCTCGACGCGGCAGCCCTACCCGGATGCGCGGGCGCTGTGGGATGCCGGCGTGACGATCGCGCTGGCCAGCGACTGCAACCCCGGCTCGAGCTTCACGAGCTCGATGCCGCTGATGATCGCCCTCGCCGTCCGCGAGATGGGGCTCACCCCCGACGAGGCGGTGTGGGCCGCGACCGCGGGGGGTGCGGCGGCGCTGCGGCGCGAGGACGTGGGCGTGCTGCGGCCGGGAGCCCGAGCCGACCTCGTGGTGCTGCGTGCGCCGACGCGCGCGTACCTCGCCTACCGCCCCGGTGTCCCGCTCATCGAGGGCGTCCTCATCGGCGGGCGCGGCGTCGCCGGGAGCGCGCTCAGCGCGGTGCGTCGAAGCTGAACGACACCGGGTCGACGGCGTCCACGACATCCCAGGAGGTCTCCGCCCACGTGAAGAGGGCGACGGCGCACGTCGGCATCCGGTCGATGCGATCGCGGGACAGGCGCGCGGCGAGCACCGTCAGGCCCGGGTCGTGGGCGACGAGGGTGACCCGCTGCAGCCCGCTCTCCGCCGCCACCGCCAACAGCGTCGTCGCCGACGCCGCGTAGAGGCGTTCTTCGAGGCGGAGCGGGGCATCCAGCGCATGGGCGAACACCTCGGCCGTGGTGCGGGCGCGCAGCGCCGTGCTGGAGATGACCGCCTCGGGCCAGAAGCCGGTCTCCACGAGCTGACGCGCCATACGCGGGGCGTCGCGCTCGCCGCGCTCGTTGAGGGGGCGATCGTGGTCGTCGATGTCGGGATCGCCCCAGTCCGACTTGGCGTGGCGGACGAGGGCGAGCTGGATGCCGGGTGCGGGGGTCATGCGGATCCTCTCGGTCGCCGGGCGAGGCCGGCGAGCAGGTCGAGCACGCAGAGCGCGGCCAGCCGCACCGTCCGTGCATCGGGGGCGTCGGATGCCGCATCGACCTCGACGATGTCGGCGGAGCGGAGACGCGGGTCGCGCGCGAGCGCCCGTACGAGGCGGCGCAGGGCGTCGGCGGAGAGCCCTCCGGGGACGGAGGCGGGGCAGCCCGGGGCGACCGAGCGATCGCACACGTCGACGTCGATGTCGACGTGGATGCCCCCGGGGCTGGAGTCCGCATCCGAGCCGCCGGCGACCGACAGCGCCTGCGCGACGACGTCCGCCTCGGGCCGGGAGCGCAGCTCGTCCAGGGTGATGACGGTGATGCCGAGATCGGCGGCGCGCCGCGCGTACGCGGCGGAGTTGGCGAAGTCGGCGATGCCGACCTGCACCACGCGGGTGGGGTCGAGCCCGCCCTCGACGAGGCGGCGGACGGGGGAGCCGTTGGAGATCCCGTCGCGGAGGTCGAAGTGGGCGTCGATCGTGATGAGACCCGCCGCCTGCGCGCCCCGCGCGACGGGGACCGTCGCGGCGTTGTCGCCGCCGAGCGCGATGACGAGGTCGGCCGAACCGGAGATCTCGTGCACGCGCGCCGCGGCCCGCTCCTCCCCGTCCGCGCCGTCGGGGTCCGCGACGTCCCCCGCGTCGAGGATCCGCAGCACCGACGTCAGGTCGACGGGCGGCGGTCCGAGGAGCGTCGGGCTGTAGCGCCGGAGGGCCTCGCGCACCGCGGCGGGCGTCGTGTGCGCGGCCGTCGGGGAGAGCGACGTGCGCCACGTCGGCACGCCGACGATCACCGCGGTCGCGGCATCCGTCTCGCGATCCTCGTGCGCGGACCACGCCGGCCAGCCGCCGGCCCGGGGCCACAGCGGATCGACGGCGAGCGCGCTCATTCCGCCACGATAGCCCCCCCGGGGTACCCGGGCGTCAGTGGGACACGTACGCCCATGCGCGGCGGCCGCTGCGCAGCACCACGGCCACGCGGCGGTAGAGCGGCGCCTGATACTCGTCGCACGCGTCCAGCTCGTCGTCGTCGACGGGGAGGACGGTGCCGGTGACGTTGTCGAGGTGCTGGCCGGTTTCGCGCAGGGCCGGCTGCACGGAGCGTCTCGTCGCTTCCCCGACGCGCGGATCGACGATCTCGACGTAGTCGACGGTGAAGCCCCCGAGGACATCGTCGGTGCCGGTCAGCCGCCGCCCGAACACGTCGAGCTGCACCTGCGGATCCTGCAGCGTCCCGTACGTGAAGAGGAGGTGATCGGCGCCCACGAGGTCACCGTAGCCTGCGGCGCGGCCGTTGTCAGCGGTGCGTCGCCGCAGCGTCACACGGCGTCGCGCATCCGTGGGTGCGCGTCTCAGCCGCCGAAGAGGGCGTGGGCGATCGTATAGATGGTCAGGCCCGCGAGGGAGCCGATGATCGTGCCGTTCAGCCGGATGTACTGGAGATCGCGACCGACCATCAGCTCGATCTTGCGGGTGGTCTCCTTCGCGTCCCATTTCTCCACCGTGTCGGTGATGATCGAGGCGATGTCGTGACGGTAGCGGTCGACGAGGAAGACCGCGGCGTCGGTCACCCAGGTGTCGACGCGGCGCTGGAGCGCGGCATCCGTCGTCAGCCGCGTGCCGATCTCGGTCACGGCCGACAGCGCGCGCCGACGCAGTCCGCTGTCCGGGTCGGCGAGCGCGGCGACGAGGCCGGTCTTCGCGGTCTCCCACGCCTGCGCGGCAAGTTCGCGGACGCGCGGGCTGTCGAACACCGTGACCTTCGCGTCCTCGAGGCGGCCGATCGTGGCGGGGTCGTGCTGCAGATTGTCCGCGAGGCGGGCGAGGTAGCCGTCGATGGCGAGACGCGCCGGATGCTGCGGGTCGGCCTGGACGGCCGCGACGAACTTCAGCGCCTCGTTGTACACGGTGTCGTCCACGAGGCGCTGGGCGATGCTCGGCACCCATGAGGGGAGGCGCCGCGAGACGAGACCGGTGAAGGCGGCGTGGTTCTCGTTCAGCCACGTGCCAATGTTGTCCACGCCCATGTCGACCGCGCCGTGGTGGGCGCCGGCGTCGAGCACGCGGGAGAGCCACGCGCCGACGCCCGGGCCCCATTCGGGTGAGATCAGATGCTCGCGGGCGAGCGACTCGATGACGTCGCCGACCTCGTCATCGCTGAGGGCCTGGAGGATGCCGGAGGCCATCGTGGAGGCTTCGGCGACAACGCGTTCCGCGTTCGCGGGCGCGGCCAGCCACTCGCCGAGGCGCGAGGCGATGGCCGTGGACTCCAGCTTCTGCCGGACCACGTCGCCGCGGAGGAACTCCGTCTCGACGAACTCGCCGAGCGTGCGCCCGATCTCGTCTTTCCGCTTCGGGATGATCGCGGTGTGCGGGATGGGGATCCCCATCGGATGCCGGAAGAGCGCCGTCACGGCGAACCAGTCCGCGAGGGCCCCCACCATTCCCCCCTCGGCCGCCGCGCGCACGTAGGCGAGGGCGGGGACGTCCTGCTGGAGCGGGAAGGAGATGACGAAGACGACCGCCATGAACAGCAGCGCCCCGAGTGCGACCGCCTTCATGCGGCGAAGGCCCCGGCGGCGTTCCTCGTCGGCCGGGCTGAGGACGACGGAGCCGGTCACTTCTCCACCGGACCGAGCCACGCCGTCGCCGAGGTGGCGTGGGCGGACTCGGGGTCGGAGGGGTGGAACATCCCGGCGAGGACGTCGCGGTAGAGGCGCCCGAGCTCGCTGCCCGAGAAGTAGGACGCACCGCCGGCGACGAGGATCGCCTCGTCGACGATCTGCTTGGCGGTGGTGACGGCGCGGTGCTTCAGCCCCGACAGCAGCGCGAACCAGCGTGCGCCGTGGTCCGTCCTGGCGTCGATGTCGTGCGCGATCGCGGCCAGCTGCGGCGGGAGGGCGTCGTACGCGATCCCCATCTCGGCCACGCGCCAGCGGATGTCGGGATCCTGACTGTAGGTCGCTCCGGTCTTCTTCGAGGTTCGGCGGTGCGCGGTCGCCACGGCGACGTCGATCGCGCGGCGGGCGATGCCGGTGTAGACCGAGGCGATGAGCAGCTCGAACACCGCGAAGATCCCGAAGACGAGCGGGTCGGGCTGAGGGCCGGGCTCCAGGCGGCGGACGACGCGGTCTGCCGCGGCACGGGCGCCGTGCAGCTCCGTCGTGCGCGACTGGGTGCCGCGCATGCCGACGGTGTCCCAGTCGTCGCGGATGCGCACCCGTCCGGCATCCGTCTCGTCCCGCGAGAGGAACGCGAAGACCATTCGCGGCGCGTCGGGCGAGGTGGTGTCGAGCCCGTGGAGGCCGAGCTGGGTCCACACGGGGGAGAGGGTGGTGAAGATCTTCGTCCCGGTGAAGGCATAGCCGCCGTCGCCCGTGGGGGCGGCCTCGGTGTCGCTGCCGAAGAGGACGAGGTCGTTGCCGGCCTCGCTGATGCCGAACGCGAACACCTCGCCCGCGGCGGCGCCGGTCTGCACGAACCGGAGGTCGTCGATCCCGCGGTCGGCGAGGAGCTTCGCCACCCCCGTCCAGATGAGGTGCATGTTGATCGCGAGCGCGGTGGCGGGCGCCGCCGTGGCGAGGCGCTGCTGGAGGACGGATGCCGCGGCGAGGTCGAGCCCCGCCCCGCCGAGGTCGGCGGGCACGAGGATCGCCAGGTACCCGCGCTCGCGGAGCTCGGCGAGATCGTCCTCGGGAAAGGTGTTCTCGCGGTCGTGCGCGGCGGCCCGCGCGCGGAAGCGCTCCAGCAGGTCGTCGGGGAGGATCGCGGCGGGATCGAACGGCGCGGCGGCGGGGGACGGGGACACGGTCATGACAGGACCTCCAGAAGGGCCCGCACGGTCTCCTCGGGCTTGTCGCGATGGGGGGAGTGGCCGGCGCCCGCGACGATCGTCATCGTGATCTGCGGGTTCGCCTCGACCACGGCTTCGGCGGGCTTGCCGGCGAAGATCGAGTAGACCTTCGGGTCGGACGCGATGACGTGGGTGGGGACGGTGAGCGCGAGCGCGGCATCCGTCACGTCCCACTCGGGGTTCTGCGCGCTCGTCTGCTCGACCGCCCACCGGCTCGCCTGCTGCGCGGACAGGGCCTTCAGCTCGACGTCGTGCGGATGCCAGGTCGGGTGGGCGGCGCGGACGGCGGCCGGCGACGGATCGGCGAAGGACTCCTCCTGGCTCGCGCGGACGATGCCGCGGTCGCGCGGAGTCAGCGCGATCGCCGGGTCGATGAGGACCAGGCGCCGGGCCCACGTCGCATCGTCGGCGGCGGCGAGGGTGGCGGCCGCCCCGCCCAGCGAGTGCGCGACGACGAGGTCCCACGTCCCGCCGTCCTCCGGGTGCGTGTGCGCGAGATCGGCCGCGAAGGCGTCGAGGGTGTAGTCCAGCGCCCGCGGCGCCGTGCCGTGACCCCGCAGATCGACGGCGTCCGCGCGCCAGCCCGCGTCGGCGAGGGCGACGCCGTAGCGCCACATCAGCGCGCCGTTCGAGCCGAGGCCGTGCACGAGGAGCGCGCGGCGGGCCAGGCTCGGTGCGCCCCAGGAGTGGCGGGGGAGGAGCACGGGGAAAACCATGCGATCAGCCTACGAGCGGCCCCGGCCCCCGGCATCCACGGGAGGATGGTTCGCATGATCTCGACAGAACGGGCGATCGACCTCCGCCAGGCGGGCCTGGTGTGGCACCCGCGCTCGGGCGACCGCTTCCAGCTGGACGAACCCGAATTCGAGGCGGACGTCTTCACGGTCAGCGAGATGACGGTGGAGCCGCGGGACTACCCGACCGGCAGCATCCTCGCCTTCAACGGCACGACGGAGTGGGCGCTGGATTCGGTCGCGCTCGAGGACGCGCTGTGGCTTCCGCACGAGCACCAGCTGCGCGAGATGCTCCGGGGGACCTTCCGGTCGCTCCGTCGCCTGGCCGACACCCACGAGGTCGAGATCGTCGTCGGCGAGGAGCGCCTGGTGTTCGAGCACCCCGAACCTGCCGACGCGTACGCGCTCGCTGTGCGCGAGATGCTCCGCCGCATCGGCTGAGCACGGCGTCCGCGCGGTCAGGTGATCGTCGCCACGGGCGCGGTGTCGGGCATGGGGCTGGCGTCGCGCCCGCGGAGGTCCGGGAAGCCGCGGACGAACACGACCGAGACGACGAGCCCCGTCGCGGCGAAGATCGTCGCCGCGAGGTAGGCGCCGGTGGGCCCGACCCCGTCGATGAGGAACCCGGCCACGGCAGACCCCGCGGCCGCACCGATGAGCTGGCCGGTGCCCACCCACCCGAAGGCCTCCGCGGTGTCGCTGAACTTCACGCTCGCCGAGGTCATCGCGAACAGCACCGCCAGCGCCGGCGCGACGCCGAGACCCGCGAGGACGAGCGTGCCGCCGAGCCACCAGACGTTCAGCGACACCATGGTGAGGGCGAGCCCCACCGTGACGATGCCGAGGCGTCGGGCCATCGCCCAGCGCCCGATCGGGATGTGCCCGAACCCGAGACCGCCGGCGAGGCTGCCGACGGCGAAGACGGCCAGCACCAGGCCCGCCTCCAGCCCGTCGTGCCCGAATGTGGCGACGACCCCGGCTTCGACGGCCGCGCACGCGCCGATCAGGAGGAAGCCGACGACGGTGGCGAGGATGATCGGCGGCTTCGTCATGACCTTGCCGATGCTGCGGCGGCTCCGGGGGATCCGCACGCGTCCGACCTCGGGGGAGAGGATGAACCACGCCCCGCCGAGGATCAGGATCGCCACGATCAGCAGCAACGCCGGCACGGTGCCGACCTGGGTGGCCACGACCGTGATGACGACGGGCGCGAGGATCCAGATGATCTCCTGCAGCGACGCGTCGAGCGAGAACAGCGGGGTCAGCTGTCGGCCGGTGACCATCTTCGGGTAGATCGTGCGGACGGCCGGCTGCACCGGCGGCGTCGACAGGCCCGCGATGAGACCGAGCGCCATGTAGGCGGGGAGGACCATCTCGACCAGGGCGATGGTCGTGATGGCCGTGGCGCACACGATCAGGGTGAGGGTCAGGACCTTCCGCATGCCCCAGATGCCCATCCAGCGGCTGGTGACGGGGCCGGCGATGGCCTGACCGATCGAGGTCGCGGCGAGGACGAGGCCGGCCGCTCCGTAGGAACCCGTCTCGCGTTCGATGTAGAGCAGGAGCGCCAGGCTCGTCATCCCGTTGGGGAAGCGTGCGGTCAGCTGTGCCGCCATGATGCGCCCCACGCCCGGGGTGCGCAGGAGATCCCGATAGCCCGCCACCAGGACACGCTAGCGTGACACGCCCCGACACGCCGTGGGCGTCCATCCACAGGGAATCGGATGTCGGTGGCCCGGCGTAGCGTCCGATCTGTGGACAACCTCGGAGGCGTCGGAGGAAACCCGCGTCATCCGGCGGTTTTCCTCGTGTCCGGCGGAGCGGCCGGCTGTGGATGAAACGGTGGAGAACCTGTGTTGTACATGGGGATGACGGTGGAAAATCACACGGATGTAACTACTACCCCTTGTGGTGCTATCCGATGTCCGTACCCATATGTAGTATTGGACTCCCGGCGGGGGCCAGCCCGAGAACTGACCGGAATCACCCGGACCACAACGACAGAAATGGATCGACATGGCGATCACGGTGTACACCAAGCCTTCGTGCGTGCAGTGCACGGCCACCTACCGCGCGCTGGACTCGAAGGGCATCGACTACGAGATCCTCGACCTCTCCGAGGACCCGTCGGCGCTCGAGCAGGTGAAGGCACTCGGCTACATGCAGGCGCCCGTCGTCATCACCGACGAGGACCACTGGTCGGGCTTCCGTCCCGACAAGATCGACGAGCTCGCCTCGCGTCTGGCCTGATCCCATGGCAACCGCGATCGCGCAGCGACCCGCGGTTGCCGACCCGGCGACCGCGGGACCTCTGCTGGTGTTCTTCTCCAGCATCTCGGGCAACACCGCCCGCTTCGTCGAGAAGGTCGTCGCCACCGGCGGCATCCGCTCGCTCCGGATCCCGTTGCATGCGACCGAACCACCGCTCGTCGTCGACGAGCCGTACATCCTGGTCACCCCCACCTACGGGGGCGGTCAGGGGAGGGGCGTCGAGAAGGGCGCGGTTCCCAAGCAGGTCATCCGCTTCCTCAACGACGAGCGAAACCGGAGCCTCATCCGCGGGGTCATTTCCGCGGGCAACACCAACTTCGGCGAGCATTTCTGCTTCGCCGGTGAAGTCATCAGCCGCAAGTGCCGTGTGCCGCACTTGTACCGGCTCGAAGTTTTCGGCACGCCAGAAGACGTGGATCGCGTGAGCGACGGATTGGAACGATGGTGGAAGCAGCAGTGAAGGATCAGGCGCCGTTCAAGTTGGACGCGCGGTTCGAGGGCCTCGATTACCACGCCCTCAACGCGATGCTGAACCTGTACGACGCGGACGGGAAGATCCAGTTCGACGCCGACAAGCGCGCGGCGCGGGAGTACTTCCTGCAGCACGTGAACCAGAACACGGTCTTCTTCCACTCCCTCAAGGAGCGCCTCGACTACCTGGTCGAGAAGGAGTACTACGAGGGATCCGTCCTGGAGAAGTACCCGTTCGAGTTCATCCAGGAGCTCAACGACCTCGCCTACTCGAAGAAGTTCCGCTTCGAGACCTTCCTCGGGGCGTTCAAGTACTACACCAGCTACACGCTGAAGACCTTCGACGGCAAGCGCTACCTCGAGCGGTTCGAGGACCGTGTCGTGATGACCGCCCTCGGCCTCGCCGACGGCGACCAGAAGCTCGCGACCGCGCTCGTGGAGGAGATCATCTCCGGCCGCTTCCAGCCGGCGACGCCGACGTTCCTCAACTCCGGCAAAGCCCAGCGCGGCGAGCTGGTGTCGTGCTTCCTCCTGCGCATCGAAGACAACATGGAGTCGATCTCGCGCGGCATCAACTCCTCGCTGCAGCTGTCCAAGCGCGGCGGCGGCGTGGCGCTCCTGCTGTCGAACATCCGCGAGTCGGGGGCTCCGATCAAGCAGATCGAGAACCAGTCCTCCGGCATCATCCCGGTCATGAAGCTCCTCGAAGACAGCTTCAGCTACGCCAACCAGCTCGGAGCCCGCCAGGGTGCCGGCGCGGTGTACCTCAGTGCCCACCACCCCGACATCATGCGGTTCCTCGACACCAAGCGCGAGAACGCGGACGAGAAGATCCGCATCAAGACGCTGTCGCTCGGCGTCGTGGTGCCCGACATCACCTTCGAGCTCGCAAAGAACGGCGAGGACATGTACCTGTTCTCCCCGTACGACGTCGAGCGCGTGTACGGCGTGCCCTTCGGTGACATCTCCGTCACGGAGAAGTACCGCGAGATGGTCGACGACGCTCGCATCAAGAAGACCAAGATCAATGCGCGCGAGTTCTTCCAGACCCTCGCCGAGATCCAGTTCGAGTCGGGCTACCCGTACATCATGTTCGAGGACACGGTGAACCGGGCCAACCCCATCAAGGGCCGGATCAACATGTCGAACCTCTGCAGCGAGATCCTGCAGGTGAACACGCCGACGACGTACAGCGAAGACCTCTCCTACGCCGAGATCGGCAAGGACATCTCCTGCAACCTCGGCTCGATGAACATCGCCCTGTCGATGGATGCCGACGACCTCGGTCAGACGGTCGAGACCGCCATCCGGGCCCTCACCGCGGTGAGCGATCAGAGCCACATCACCTCTGTCCGCTCGATCGAGGACGGCAACGACCGCTCCCACGCGATCGGCCTCGGCCAGATGAACCTGCACGGCTACCTCGCCCGCGAGCACGTGCACTACGGCTCGGTCGAGGGTCTCGACTTCACGAACATCTACTTCTACACGGTGCTGTTCCACGCGCTGCGGGCATCGAACAACCTCGCCATCGAGCGCGGGCGCGCCTTCGACGGCTTCGAGGACTCCACCTACGCCAGCGGCGAGTTCTTCGACAAGTACATCGAGCGCGCGTGGGTTCCCGAGACCGAGAAGGTCAAAGAGCTCTTCGCCGGCAAGCACATCCCCACGCAGGACGACTGGATCCAGCTGAAGGCGTCGATCCAGAAGCACGGGATCTACAACCAGAACCTGCAGGCGGTGCCCCCGACCGGGTCGATCTCGTACATCAACAACTCCACGAGTTCGATCCACCCGATCGCGTCGAAGATCGAGATTCGCAAGGAAGGCAAGCTCGGCCGCGTCTACTACCCGGCGCCGTTCATGACGAACGACAACCTGGAGTACTACCAGGACGCGTACGAGATCGGCTACGAGAAGGTCATCGACACCTACGCCGCCGCCACCCAGCACGTCGACCAGGGCCTGTCGTTGACGCTGTTCTTCAAGGACACCGCCACCACCCGCGACATCAACAAGGCGCAGATCTACGCGTGGCGCAAGGGCATCAAGACGATCTACTACATCCGCCTTCGTCAGATGGCGCTCGAGGGCACGAACCTGTCCGAGTGCGTCTCCTGCATGCTGTGACCGCGCTTCGCTCACTCCACGACCGTTTGAAGGATTGACGACATGACCCCGTCCGAGCCGCTCAAGCTCATCGACCACGTCCAGGCGATCAACTGGAACCGCATTCAGGACGACAAGGACCTCGAGGTGTGGAACCGCCTCGTGAACAACTTCTGGTTGCCCGAGAAGGTGCCGCTGTCCAACGACATCCAGTCGTGGGCGACGCTCACCCCCGACGAGCAGACCACCACGATGCGGGTGTTCACCGGTCTGACGCTCCTGGACACCATCCAGGGCACCGTCGGCGCCGTCTCACTCATCCCCGACGCGATCACGCCCCACGAAGAGGCCGTGTACACGAACATCGCGTTCATGGAGTCGGTGCACGCGAAGAGCTACTCGTCGATCTTCTCGACGCTGTGCTCCACGCCCGAGATCGATGACGCGTTCCGGTGGTCGGTGGAGAACCCGAACCTTCAGAAGAAGGCCCACATCGTCATGGACTACTACCGTGGCGACGAGCCGCTCAAGCGCAAGGTCGCCTCGACCCTGCTGGAGTCGTTCCTGTTCTACTCGGGCTTCTACCTGCCGCTGTACTGGTCGAGCAAGGCGAAGCTGACGAACACGGCCGACATCATCCGCCTCATCATCCGCGACGAGGCCGTGCACGGCTACTACATCGGCTACAAGTTCCAGAAGGGGCTCGAGAAGCTCACCCAGCCCGAGCGCGACGAGATCAAGGACTACACCTTCTCGCTGCTCTACGAGCTGTACGACAACGAGGTGCAATACACGCAGGACCTCTACGACGGCATCGGCCTGACCGAAGACGTCAAGAAGTTCCTGCACTACAACGCCAACAAGGCGCTGATGAACCTCGGCTACGAGGCGATGTTCCCGTCGCAGCTGACCAACGTGAACCCCGCGATCCTCTCGGCCCTGTCGCCGAACGCCGACGAGAACCACGACTTCTTCAGCGGGTCGGGTTCGTCGTACGTCATCGGCAAGGCCGTCGCGACCGAGGACGACGACTGGGACTTCTGATCTGACCGACGTCGTCAGACGGATGCCGCGACGCCCCCGGACTGTGCTCGATGAGCCGGTCCGGGGGCGTCGTCGTCTCCGCACCCCTCTGAGCATCATGCTCGCGCGAGCCGGTCAGGAGATCACGACGGGCCCGAAGGTCACCGGTCCCGGGCAGGAGCCGCCCTCGGATGTGTAGGGGATCTCGACCTGCAGATCCCGTGTGACGATGCCGTCGCGATCGGTGATCACCACGCGCATCGTCGTGCCGGGCTCGATGCTGACGATGCTCGTGTCGCCGACGTACGGCGGGTCCAGCGGCAGCTCTCCGCGGCCGTCGCCGTCGAGGGGGAGGGCCGCCGGGATGCAACCGCCGCCGAAACAGGCTGCGACGTCACCGACGGTCAGGGCGGCGGCGACCTCGATCGTGACGGGGCCGGGGTTGACGAAGCCGATGGCGGGACACACCGGTACCAGCGGCGCGCACGCCCCCAGTATCGCCGTCGTCGTGAGAGCGGCGAGCGCCACCGGAAGTGCACGGGTCATGGCCCTCACCCTACGGAATCGGTCGTCCGGGGATGGTCCTCTCACAGGACGCGCCCAGGCCGAGGGATTTCCTTCAGTTATGTTGAAGGAATGCTCCGCACTCCACTGTCACTGTTTCGCACCCTCGCGTTCGCCGAGGCGGTGTCGTGGACGCTGCTCATCGCGGGGCTCATCGTCCGGGCGACGACCGGGTGGGCGCCCGCGGTCACGATCGGCGGCGGCATCCACGGCTTCGTGTTCCTCTCCTATGGCGCCGCGGTCGTGCTGGTGGCCCTCAACAATCGGTGGCCGGCGGGGCCGACGGTCGTCGCCCTGATCTCGGCGATCGTGCCCTACGCCACCATTCCGGTCGAGCTCTGGGTGCACCGCCGCGGGTTGCTCGCGGGCGCGTGGCGCGTGGAGGCCGACGCCGATGCAGCGGATGCGCGCTGGTACGACGGGCCGCTTGCCTGGTTCCTGCGCCGCCCGTGGCTGCTGTTCGTCGGCATCCTCGTCGCCGTCGTCGGTGTCTTCGCCGTGCTGCTGATCCTCGGCCCTCCGGGCGGCGCCAAGGGCTGAGTGCGCGGGGCAAGACGGCTCCCGCGGCGACCGACCGGGAAAAGTCACGGGACGGCGACCCGCTGTGCGCACAGCGCATGGATAGCATGGACCGCATGACTCAGGACGGTCCCCGCTTCAGCCCGGTCATCGCGCTGCTCGCCGTCTCGGCGATGTGGGAGGAGCAGCTGGCGACGATCCTCAAAGACCTCGGCATCAGCACCCGCAAGTTCGGTCTCCTCGGTCACATCTACGCCGAGCCCGGCATCTCGTTCTCCGAGCTGGCCCGCCGCTCCCACATCACCGTGCAGTCCGCCCACACCGCCGTGCGCACGCTCGTCGACGACGGCCTCGTGCAGGACGCCACCGCCCATGCCGGCGCCGCCAGCGATCTCCACGTCACCGCGAAGGGAGCGCGGGTTCTGCAGGACGCTCGAGAGCGCCTCTTCGAGCTCGACGACGTCCTCGCTCAGCGCCTTCCCAAGGTCGCCGATTCGCTTGACGGCATCCGCGCCGGCATCGTCTGAGCGCACGGCGCGAGGTGCGGCGGCGCCGGCTCACCGCGTCGTCGACACGGTCACCGTGAACTTCGGATCGCGGGAGACCTGACGCGTCGGCCCCACGACGCGCTCGAGCGTGCCGCGGTACCGCAGCGGTGAGTTCCACACGCACCACAGCTCGCCGCCGGGCGCGAGCACCCGTGCGGCGTCGGCGAACAGACGCTCCGCGATCGTCGTGGTCAGCGCGGCACCGGAATGGAACGGGGGATTCAGGGCGATGAACGACGCGCTCGCATCTGGGCGCTCCTCCAGCCCATCGGCGCGCGCGACGTGCACGCGATCGCCCAGTGCGTTCGCGGCCACGGTCGCCTTCGCCGACGCGACCGCCGCGGCCGACTGATCGCTCGCGTACACATACGCGAACGGATGCCGTCGCGCGAGCCAGGCGCCCACGATGCCGGTGCCGCAGGCGAGATCGATCCAGGGATCCTCGCTGCTGCCGCCGCCGGGAGCGTGCGGCGCGGCGGCGAGCGCCGCCAGCAGTGCCCGGGTGCCGATGTCCAGGCGTGCGCCCGCGAAGGCCCCGCCGAAGGCGCGCACCTCCAGCTCGTCGATGCGCGACGCCGCGGGCATCGGGTCGCGGCCGTCGCGCGGGCCCCGGGCGATC
The DNA here is from genome assembly GCF_001724435.1 of Microbacterium sp. SCN 69-37. Taxonomy (NCBI): domain Bacteria; kingdom Bacillati; phylum Actinomycetota; class Actinomycetes; order Micrococcales; family Microbacteriaceae; genus Microbacterium; species Microbacterium sp. SCN 69-37. Next base: position 69,094 of record NZ_MEEL01000033.1, on the reverse strand, counting down.
AGCACCCGCGACTTCTGGCGGGCGTGAGTCACATCGACCGTGGTGAAGAATGCGCGCAGCACCTCGTTCATCGCGACGCTCATGTGCTTGATGCGACCCCCGGCCACCACGACGACGTCGGATGCCGCGTGCGCCGCGATCAGTCCGGCGATATCGCGCAGGGCGTCCAGCGCGCGCGGCAGGCGCATCAGCACGACGCGCGCGCCGGTGACGAGAGCCGCGTTCAGCGGGCCGGAGGAGACCTGCTCGGTCAGCCCCAGCGCGACGGCGTTGGCGTGCAGTGCCCGTTCGCCCAGGAGGGCGTCCTGGTGCACGCGCACCCCGGTGGCGCCGTCGTGAGCGGCACCGAGGGCGAGGGCGCCGTACGCGTCACCGATGACGGCGATCTGACCGGCCCCGGCTCCGGCGCGCAGAGCGGCCGATTCGTCGAGGATCAGGCGGTCGGCGGCATCCACCGCACCGAGCCCCTCGCCCTCGACGTCGGGCGCGCGTCGAAGCAGCTCGAACGGCATGCTCACGAACCCTCCGCGTAACGCAAGACGGCATCTGCTGGTGTGCACTCATCGCCGATGCGGATGCCGTCGGCCAGCCGTCCCGCCTCGCGCAGCTCCTGCAGTCCGGCGACGGTGCGCCGGCGCAGCTCCCACGGATCGATCGTGTTGACGTAGATCTTCGTGCCGCCCTCGAATCCGGCGGGAGTGGAGATGCGCCACTTGAGCACCACCCGCCAGGGCATGGGCCACGGCGCACCGGGCGGCCGGTAGTGCCACTCCTCGTTGGTCGGCACGTGCACGCCCGTCGCCGCATGCAGCGCGTGCAGCAGGTCGGAGACGGCGCGCCGCTCGGCATCCGTGTGCTCCTGGGGCAGGTTCGCGGCCGACGTCGAGAAGATCTCGAACGCCGGGTAACGGTGACCGACGCCGGCGAAAGCGACGGCGCCCTCCGTCGCCGCGACGACGAGTCCTTCGGACACCGCCAGATCGGCGATCTCGTGCTGATACAGGCCGCGGTCGTGCGAGAGCAGGCGCAGCTCGTGATCGACCTGCGGGCCGTGGTCGTCGATCGCGACGAGCTGCTTGTGGAGGTGCTCGAAGGAGGCGCCCGCCGGCCGCAGCCAGTTCTGGAAGACGCTGACGTACGCGGCGTGCGGCTGCGCCGCCTGGATCTCCGCCAGCGCCTGCACGGTGAAGGCGACGTAGGCTGCATGCTCGTCGGGGCTCAGCGTTCCCGACGATGCCAGCTCGGCATCCGTCGTCGCGCCCTCGACGACGTGACGCCGGGCGACGACGACGTCGTGGGATCCGCCGAGCAGGTCCAGTGCCGCTTCCTCGAGGCTGGTTTCGGTACCGGCTGCGCGTGCGCGAATCTCGGCGAGCTTTTCCATGTGCACGCGTCCGACGGGATCGGACAGGTACTCCTCGGCCCACTGCACGATCTGCGCCGGCTGGCGGTAGCCGTGGTTCTCGCGCCAGTACTCGGCCGACACGATCTCGAACAGGTTGCCGAAGCGGCGGAACTCGGCGACGGAGTCGTTCAGCGCGTGCGCGGGTACCCGGCGCTCCTCCTCGAAACGCGGGCCCACCAGTCGCGCCTTCTCGGGCGTGGTCTCGAGGTAGCGATCGACGCAGAACGCGCAGAGTCGTCGATCCTCACCGGGCCCGAGGCGGTGCGCATCCTCGCGGGGTTCCGTGAGGGGACGGTTCGCGCGGCCCGGAACCGTCCAGACCCGCGTGCCGGTGAGAGGGCCGATCTGCTTGACGGTGCCGTCGGGCAGGCGCCGGATCGCTCGTGGTGCTCCGTCGCTCATGCCTTCAGCCTATCGAGGCGGAGCAGACTGGCCCCATGAAGACCTTCGCGCGTTGGCTGCTCGCCCTCGGCATGATGTTCGCCGGCCTGTCCCACCTGTTCTGGGCTCGTCGGGAGTTCCAGGCGCAGGTCCCCGACCTCGTCACCGATGTCCTGCCGATCGACAAGGACGGCGTGGTGGTCGCATCCGGCGCGGTGGAGATCATGCTCGGAGCTGCTCTGATCGTGCTGCCGAAGGAGCGCAGGCGCGTCGGTTCCCTCCTCGCCGCGTTCTTCATCGCGATCTTCCCCGGCAACCTCGCCCAGGCCATGGATCGGCGCCCGGCCTTCGGCCTGGACAGCGATGCCGCTCGCCTGACGCGCCTGCTCTTCCAGCCGCTGCTGGTGGCCTGGGCGCTGCTCGCGACCCGCGACTGAGACGAGCGGGGGTGGATGCCGCGGCATCCACCCCCTCCCTCTCGCGTGCTCAGCGCGTGGGCGGCACCCGCACCGTACCCGTCTCGGCGACCAGGCGTTCGCGATCCACGCGGTCGAGATCGTGCAGGGAGCTGCCCTTGGTCTCGCGCATCGAGACGACGGCGATCAGGGTGATGGCGGCGGCGACCGCCAGATACAGCGCGACGGGGATGTAACTGCCCGAGGCCGACAGCAGCGCTGTCGCGATGATCGGCGCGAGTGAGCCGGCGACGATGGACGTCACCTGGTAGCCGAGTGAGACGCCCGAGTAGCGCATGCGCGTCGGGAACATCTCCGACATAATCGCCGGCTGGGGCGCGTACATGAACGAGTGGATCACCAGGCCCAGGCAGATCGCCAGGATGATGATCGCGGGCTCTTTCGTGTTGAACAGGGGAAAGGCGATGAAGCCCCACGCCGCTGCTCCGACCGTGCCGATCGCGTACACCGGCTTTCGGCCGATGCGGTCGGCGAGAGCCCCGACCAGCGGGATGACGATCATGTGGACGATGTGCGCGATCACCAGCATGCCGAGGATCTCGGCGGTGTTCACGTCCAACGCGATCTTCAGGTACGTGATCGAGAAGGTGACCACGAGGTAGTACATGATGTTCTCCGCGAAGCGCAGACCCATCGCGGTGAGCACGCCGCGCGGATAGCGGCGGACGACCTCGAACACGCCGTAACGGTCGTGCTTGTGCTCCTCCGCCTCCTTCTGCGCTTCGAGGAAGATCGGCGCATCGCTGATCTTGGTGCGGATGTAGTAGCCGATCGCCACGATCACCACCGACAGCCAGAACCCGACCCGCCAGCCCCAGGCGAGGAACGCCTCCGCGGACAGGGTGCGGCTGAGCACGAGCAGCACGACGGTCGCGACGAGGTTGCCGATCGGCACAGCCGCCTGGGGGAACGACGCCCAGAATCCGCGGGTTTTGTCGGGGGAGTGCTCGGCGACCAGCAGGACGCCGCCGCCCCATTCGCCGCCGACGGCGAAGCCCTGGGCGAAGCGCAGCAGCACCAGCAGTGCCGGGGCCCAGTAGCCGACCTGCTGGAAGGTCGGCAGGCAGCCCATGAGGAACGTCGCCACACCGACGAGGATGATGGCCAGCTGCAGGAGCTTCTTGCGACCGTACTTGTCACCGAAGTGGCCGAAGACGATGCCGCCCAGGGGGCGTGCGATGAAGCCGACCGCATACGTGACGAATGCCGCGATGATGCCCGCATAGGGATCGTCGGACGGCGGGAACATGATCAGGTTGAACACGAGCGTGGCCGCGGTGGCGTAGAGGAAGAACTCGTACCACTCGACGATCGTGCCGGCCATCGAGGCGCTGACGACGCGGCGGAGACCGGACTGCGGGGGCGTGCGGTGCGAAGCGGTCGCTGAAACCATGCGCTGATACCTCCTTGTAGAGCGCGATGCGACGAGGGATGCCGCGCCGTGGACGCTACCTGAAAAGTGATTCAGGTACAAGGTTCAGCGCTGCACAGTGCCTGTGCACGCGTGCACCGACGGGCGCACGCAGGCTCCGCTATGCGCGTCGACGCACGTACCGGTGCTCGGGGCGCCCCGTGGTGCCGTAGCGCAGCCGCACCTCCACGATGCCGCGGGTCGCCAACGCCGCGAGGTGACGCTGCGCGGTGGCGCGGGAGACGCCGGCGCGATCGGCGATCTCCGATGCCGAGGACTCGTCGTCGCCGAGGGCCCCGAGGATCACCTGCTCCGTCGCCGATCGCGATACGGAGGACGTGTCGCTTACCGCGTGGAGGATGCCGAGGGCCCGATCGATCTCGTCCTGAGACACGCTGCGCTCCTCGTCGAGCACGTTGCGAAAGCGCGCGTAGCGATCGAGGACCTCCACGAGGGCGCGCCGCTCGAACGGCTTGACGAGGTAGCCGAGGGCGCCGGCGCGCAGGGCGCGGCGCACGGTCGCCGCGTCGGTCGCGGCCGAGAGTACGAAGGCGTCGATCGAGGTCTCGCGCACGAAGGCGATCCCGTCGCCGTCCGGCAGATACGCGTCGACGAGCAGAAGGTCAGGGTGCTCGGAGCGGACGGCGGCGGTCGCGTCGGCGAGCGTGCGCGCGGGCTCGAGTGCGCGGTAGGCGGATCTCTCCGCCACGATCTCGCGATGCAGCCCTGCGACGCGGAAGTCGTCGTCGACGACGAGGACGCGAAGGGGAGTGGTCATGAGGGGGAATCCCTTCGGTCGATGAATCGATCAGGTAAGGGTCCGGCGTCGGAGGAGCCACCACCGAGGGCATCTCCCAGAACGCCGCACAACCGGGCACCGAACACCGCCCCCGTGAGCGCGGACGTTCCCGCGGCCTCGATGAGCCAGACATCGCCCCCACGGCGGCGCGCCAGCTCGCGTGACAAGGGAAGGCCGACGCCGAGTCCGTGCACCCGGTCGGCATCGGGAGCGGGTCGACGCCCGCGCGAGAAGAGATCCGCTTCGGCGTCCACACCGGCGCCGGAGTCGGCGACGGTGAGGAAAGCGCCTCGCACTGCGGCATCGCGCCCGTCGAGATGGCACGCGCCTCTCATTGGCGATGCTCGCCGTGGGCGTACTGGTGGGCGTGATCCCGCTCGCCGCCTGAGGGCGGTCGCGGCGCGGCCGACGGGCATCAGCTCCCGTCGGCCCCGCCGTCGTCGCCGGAGTGGGGACGCACGCGCACGATGTTCGTCGTCTCGTCGATGTCGGCGACGCCGGGGTAGGCCTTCACGAAGTCGGAGAAGGACCGGTGCCCCAGCGCCTTCTCGCTGAAGGACGGATCCATCCGCTTGAGCAGGTTCTTCACCGCCGACAGGTGCACCCACTCGTCGTCGGTGCGCTCCTGCTCCAGACGCAGCGCACGCCCGAGAAGCTCAGCCGTCGGGTCTTCGGTCTTCTTGCGTCGGCGCGACGAAGAGGGGGCCGAGGTGGCGGCGGCATCCGCCTTCTTCTGGGTCGCAGCCGACGCGGGCAGCACCACTCCGGGCAGCGAGTCGTAGGAGTCGAACTGGTCGCACGCCGCCGCGAGGGACTTGGCCGTCGAACCGGCCACGCCGACACCCACCACGACGCGTCCGAGACGCTTGCAGCGCTGCGCGAGCGGGACGTAGTCGCTGTCTCCGGCGACGATGACGACGTGGGTGAGGTCGGGCAGGCGGAACATGTCCTCGACGGTGTCGACCGCCAGGCGGATGTCGGCGCCGTTCTTCGCGTACGCCGCCGCGGGGAACAGCTGCACGAGGTCGACGGCGCGGGCCACCAGCTGCGAACGGTAGAGCGCATTGACCGGCGACGACCAGTCGGCATAGGCGCGCGTGAGCACGAGGGTTCCGAAGGAGGCCGCGTAGTCGATGATCGCCCCGACATCGATCGTGGCATCCTTCAGACGCTGTGCGATCTCGGGGGCATCGGGGTCGGCGATGATCTTCTGGCGGTCGGCGGCGTAGGAGTTGCGCCCGTGCACGCGGTCGTACCAACTCATGACGATGTTGTCGAAGTCGAGGTAGACGGCGACGCGGTTACCCTGCAGTTCGATCATGTCAGCGCACCTTCGGGTAGGTCACGCCGAGCTGGCCTCGCACGTCGTCGAGCGCGTGCATGATCGCGATCGACTCCGCGAACGGCAGCAGGTCGCTGTCGGTGCGCCCCTCCCGCAGCAACCGCTCGGCGGCGAGGGCCTGGAACTGCATGCCGCGGCCATCGACGTCGCCGCGGTACTCCTCGATCACGGTGCCGTCGGTCGCGGTGACCCGGAAGGAGGTGGGCTCGTACCAGACGCGATCGATGTCGATCCGCGCGTTCGTGCCGACCACGTGGGCCGTGTTCGGGCCGGCGGCCCGCGAGCTCGTCGCGATCGACGAGAGCGCGCCGCCCGTGTGGACGGCGGCGATCGCGACCTCGGTGTCGGCTCCGGTGTCGCCGAGGCGGCCCACGGCGCGGATCTCGGTCATCGGTCCCAGCACGTCCCACGCGAAGGAGACGGGATAGATGCCGAGATCGAGGAGAGCGCCCCCGCCGAGCTCGAGCGCATTCAGACGATGTGCCGGGTCGGTGGGAAGCGACTGCGTGTGGTCGGCGATGACGGTGCGCACCTCGCCCAGCGTGCCGTCGGCGATGAGCTCGCGGATGCGGGCCATGTGCGGCAGATACCGCGTCCACATCGCCTCCATCGCCAGCCGTCCGCGCCCGGCGGCGATGTCACGGATCGCGATGGCTTCATCGGCATCCAGCGTCACGGCCTTCTCGATGAGAACGTGCTTGCCGGCCTCGAGCGCGAGGATCGCGTGCTCCCGGTGGTGGCTGTGCGGCGAGGCGACGTAGACGATGTCGACGTCGGGGTCGGCGACGAGCTCCTCGTACGACCCGTGCGCGTGGGGGATGTCGTAGTCGGCGGCGAACGCGCGCGCCGACTCCGGACGGCGCGATCCGACCGCGGTGACGGTGAGCCCCGCCGTCCGCAGGTCCTTCGTGAAGGCGTGGGCGATGCCGCCCGTGGCGAGGATTCCCCAGCGGATGGGCGCGGTCGGCACAGTCGTGCCGGGGGCGTTGTCGGTCATGCGACGAGCCTAGCCGCGCGCGCGTAGGCTCGAGCCGTGAGTGCCGACACCGAGGCGTCGATCGCCCGATTCCGTGAGCTGCTGCAGATTCCGACCGTCTCGCACGCCGATGAGAGCCTCGTGGATGCGGAGGCGTTCACGCGATTCATCGACACGTTGGCGCGCTTGTATCCGGCAGCGCACGCCGTTCTCGAGCGTGAGGTCGTCGACGGCTACTCCCTGCTGTTCCACTGGGCCGGCAGCGGCAGCGCGGCGGATCCGCTCGTGCTGATGGCCCACATCGACGTCGTCCCCGTCGTGGAGGAGGAATGGGACCACCCGCCGTTCGGCGCCGAGCTCGTCGGCGAAGGGAAGGATGCCGAGATCCACGCGCGCGGCGCCATCGACGACAAGGGCGCGCTCGTGGCGATCATGGAGGCGGTGGAGGAACTGGCCGCGGAGGGCTACGCGCCCACCCACGACGTCTATCTCTCCTTCGGCCACAACGAGGAGACGGCGGGCGGAGGCGCGCGCGCGATCGTGGCGCTGCTGCGGGAGCGCGGGGTCACACCCGCTCTCGTCCTCGATGAGGGCGGCGCCGTCGTCGAGGGCGCCGTCCCGGGCGTCGCGGTGCCGACCGCGATGGTCGGGGTCGCCGAGCGCGGCGTGCTGACACTGCGGCTGACCGCGCGCGAGAGCGGAGGGCACGCGTCCACGCCTCCCGCCTTCCCCGCGACGGCGCGGCTCGCCCGTGCGATCGATCGGGTGCAGCGGCATCCGTTCCCCGCTCGCATCGCCCCGCCCGTGCGCGCTCTGTTCGCGACGCTCGCCCCGCACGCCGCACAGCCGCTGCGCACCGTCTTCGCGAATCTCGGAGTGCTCGCCCCGCTGGCCGCGCGGGTGTTCGCACGCTTCGGGCCCGAACTGAACGCGATGGTGCGGACGACCGCCGTCGCGACCGAGCTGTCGGGCGCCCCGGGCGAGAACGTGCTCGCGACCACGGCGCGTGCCTCGATCAACATCCGCCTGCTGACCGGCGACACCGCCGCCTCGGCGACGGCGCGGATCCGCCGCATCGTGGCCGACCCCGACGTCGAGATCGAGGTGCGCCACGGGTCCGACCCCTCGCCGGTCTCGTCCTGGCGCGGCGAGCCGTGGCGGCGCATCGCGACCGCCGTCCACGACGCCCTCGGCACCGACATCGTGACGACGCCGTACATCCAGCTCGGGGCGAGCGACAGCCGCTGGTTCACGGCGATCAGCGCGCACGTCTACCGCTTCACGCCCTTCCACCTGACGCGCGGTGAGCGCGACGCGCTGCACGCGCACAACGAGCGCATCCGCGTCGAGTCGTGGCTGAACGGCATCCGCTTCTATCTCGCCCTCATCCGAGCCAGCTGACGCTTTCTGCGCCCGCCCCTCTCCCGCTGCATGTCCCACTCTGTGCTGTTGGGAGCGCTCTCACCAAGCAGGAATCGGGACACGCTCCGCGGGAATGGGGACACGCTCCGCGGAGATCGGGACGCGCACGGCGGGTGGGGTCAGGCGGAGAGCGCCTTCGTGATGCGGGGGAGCGAGACCGGCTCGGCGGTGCCGAGCGCCTGGGCGAACAGGCTCACGCGGTACTCCTCGAGCAGCCAGCGTGCGTGCGCGATCGCCGGCGGCGCCTCGGCGGCAAGGGGGAGCGCACCGCCGGCCTCCGCGTAGAGTGCCGCCGCGCGTTCGAACTCGGTCAGACGCTGGCGATCCCGGCCCGGATTGTCGGCGAGCGCACGCACCCGCTCCAGGGCGCCCTGCAGGTAGCGGGGAAGATGACGCAGTCGATCGAGGCCGGTGCGCGCGATGAATCCGGGGTAGATGAGCCCGCTGAGCTGTGCTTTCACGTCGCCGAGTGCAGCCAGCAGCGTCATGGCGTTCTGCGACTTCACGGCACGCTCGACGTCGCGCTGCAGCGTCAGGATGCGTGCCGTCAGAGAGACCGCCTGGAACAGCTCGTCGACCACGGCCGACGACAGGGCGTTGCGCACGGCGGCGAACTGCTCGGGCGTGCGGACACCGCCCGGGGCGACGCGCGCCATCACCGCGTCCGCGACGGCGACGCGCGCATCCTCGATGAGCGCTTTCGCGGACGGGTAGGGTGACGCTGCGAGCGAGAGCTTCTCGGGAGCGGTCAGATGCTCGAGCACGTACGCGCTCGGCGAGGGTACGGCGAGCAGCAGCAGGCGACGGACACCGGCGTGCGAGAGGCGTGCGGCACGCTCGGGAGTGGACTCGATGCGCAGGGCGACGGCATCCTTCTGGTCCACCAGCGCGGGATAGCCGCGCACGACGCCGCCGGCGACCTTCGTGTCGACGACCTCGGGCAGCGTGCCGAGATCCCACGTCAGAATGCCGTCGCGCTCGACGATCTGCGGTGCCCCCGGGGCGGATGCCGTCGCCGACGCGTCGCGGGAAGACATCCCCGAGGTGGACACCCCTGAGGCTCGGGCGACGCGCCCGGCGGGCTGCTGCTCACGCGTGAGCGTGCGGGCGACCTGTTCGCGGGCGCGGCCGGCGAGTCGGCGCTGCAGCTCGGCGAGGTCGCGGGAGGTGCCGACCGTGCGCCCGCGGTGATCGACGGCCCGGAACGTCATCAGAAGGTGTGCGGGCACCCGCTCGAGGTCGAACTCGTCGGCGGTCACGGGCTGGTTCGCCACGCGCTGGATGCGGGCGGCGAGAGCGCTGCGCAGCGACTGGGGCGGCAGGCCGTCGTGGTGCTCGGGCCCGGCCGACGCCAGGTCGTCGCCGAGCTTCGCAGCCCAGTCGGCGGCGGGCACCACGTGCCTGCGGATCGCCTTCGGCAGCGCTTTCAACAGTGCCGTCATCAGCTCCGACCGCAGTCCCGGCACCTGCCAGTCGAAACCGTCGGGGCGAAGCGCCGCCAGCAGCGGGAGCGGCACGACCACGCTGACGCCGTCCTCGGGGCTACCCGGTTCGAACCGGTACGCGAGCGAGAGCACCTGGTCGCCCTGCTGCCAGCGTCCCGGGAACGCGCGTTCGTCCGAGCGTGACGCGTCGCCCTGCAGGTCCGCCTCGGTCATGTCGAGCAGCCGCGGCGTGCGGCCGGAGGCGTCACGCCACCAGGTCTCGAACGAGCGCGCGTCGAACACGTCGTGCGGCAGGCGTGAGTCGTAGAATGCGAACACGGCCTCGTCGCCCACGAGGATGTCGCGGCGGCGCTCCCGCTCCTCCACCTTCTCCAGACGGCGGCGCAGGTCGAGGTTCCGCCGCTCGAACGCGGTGAGGCGCTTGTCGAGGTGCTGGCTGTTCCAGTCGCCGTCCACGAGCGCGTGCCGCACGAACAGCTCCCGCGCGAGTGGGCGGTCGATGCGGGCCAGCTGCACGCGGCGGCGCGGGATGATCTCGACGCCGAACAGGGTGACCTTCTCCGCGGCCACGGCGGCCCCGGCATCCTTCGACCAGTGCGGATCGCTCAGCTGGCGGTGCGCGAGATCTCCGGCGAGCTCCTCCGCCCAGGCCGGATCGATCGCCGCGACCGTGCGGGCGAACAGGCGCGACGTCTCGACGAGTTCGGCCGCCATGACCGCGTCGGGGGTCGCCTTGCGCAGCCCCGAACCGGGGAAGATCGCGAACGATGCCCCACGCGCCCCGCGGAAGGTCGCGATCGGCTTGCGCTTGTCGCCCCCGGTGCTCTTGGCGACACCGACGGAGCGGGTGTCGAGGATGCCGATGTGCGAGAGCAGACCGGCCAGGATCGCCCGGTGCACGCGCGCGGGGTCGGCGGCGGCGCCGTCGGAGGTCGAGCCCGTCTTCACACCCATGAGCTGGCGCAGCTGTCGGTGGACGTCGGCCCACTCGTGCACGCGGACGTAGTTGAGGAACTCACTGCGGCACAGGCGTCGGAAGGCGCTGGAGCCGAGGTCGCGCTGCTGCTCCTGCAGGTGGTTCCAGAGGTTGAGAAGGGTGAGGAAGTCGCTCGTCGGATCGGTGAAGCGTGCGTGCAGCCGGTCCGCCTGCTCGCGGGCTCCGGGGTCCTCGGCCGACGGTCGCTCGCGGACGTCCTGGATGGAGAGTCCGGCAACGATCGCGAGCACGTCGGGCAGCACCTCGAGGCGGCGCGCCTCGATGAGCATGCGCGCGAACCGGGGGTCGATCGGCAGGCGGGCGATCTCCCGTCCGAGGGAGGTGAGCCGGCGCGACGGCGAGACGGCGCGCAGTTCGCTGAGCAGGTCGAACGCCGCCTTCACGCCGCGGCTGTCGGGCTTCGTCAGGAACGGGAAGTCCTCGATGTCGCCGAAGCCGAGGGCGAGCATCTGCAGGATCACCGACGCCAGCGAGGTGCGGAGGATCTCGGGCTCGGTGTACTCGGGCCGTGAGAGGAAGTCGTCCTCGCTGTAGAGGCGGATCGCGATGCCGTTCGAGGTGCGTCCGGCGCGGCCGGAACGCTGCTGCGCCGACGCCTGCGAGACGGCCTCGATCGGCAGTCGCTGGATCTTCGACCGCGCGCTGTAGCGCGAGATGCGCGCCGTGCCCGCATCGATGACGTAGCGGATGCCGGGAACGGTGAGGCTCGTCTCGGCGACGTTCGTCGCCAGGATCACGCGGCGACGCACGCCGGCGAGCGTGGAGCGCTCGAACACGCGGTGCTGCTCGGCGGCGGAGAGCCGACCGTACAGGGGGAGGACCTCGGTGGGACGGGCGTCCTTCGCGTACATGCCGCGGATGGCATCCATCGCGTCGCGGATTTCGGCCTCACCGGGAAGGAAGACGAGCACGTCGCCGTCGGCCTCGCGGTCGAGTTCGCGCAGCGCCGCCATCAGCGCGTCGACGTCGTCACCGTCGGTGGGCGTTTCGACTCGGCCCTTCGGGTCTCGCGCGGCGGTCGGGGTGTCCTTCGGGTCTCGCGCGGAGGTCGGGGTGTCGGGGACGTGCGGGCGGTAGCGGATCTCGACCGGGTAGGTGCGCCCGGAGACCTCGACGATCGGGGCGGGTGTACCCGCGGAATCCGCGAAGTGCTTCGCGAAGCTCTCCGGATCGATCGTCGCCGACGTGATGATGAGCTTCAGGTCGGGGCGCTCGGGCAGGACGCGCGCGAGGTAGCCGAGCAGGAAGTCGATGTTCAGCGAGCGCTCGTGGGCCTCATCGATGATGATCGTGTCGTAGCGACGCAGCAGGCGGTCGCGGTGGATCTCATTGAGGAGGATGCCGTCGGTGACGAGCGCGATCTGGGTGTCCTCCGACACCTGATCGGTGAAACGCACCTTGTAGCCGACGGCGCCGCCGAGCGGCACGTGCAGCTCCTCGGCGATGCGCTCGGCGATCGTGCGTGCCGCGATGCGGCGCGGCTGGGTGTGCGCGATCTTCGTGCGCCCGAGCTCCAAGCAGATCTTCGGCAGCTGCGTCGTCTTGCCCGATCCGGTCGCACCAGCCACGATCACGACCTGATGGCCCGCGATGGCGCGCACGATCTCCTCGCGTGCCGCGCTGACAGGCAGCTCCGGCGGATAGGAGATCACGGGGACGACGGGAGGCATAGCCCTCCATCGTATTGCGTGCGCGTCAGCGCGCGGCGGCGCCCGCGGCGTCGACGGCGGTCTCGGGCGCCGAGCGGAACCCCGACACCTCGACGATGGCATCGAAGTAGGCGAGGAGGGCGTTCGGGATGTCTCCGAGCGGGGTGGAGAGCACGACAAGGCTCAGCTTCTTGGAATCCGGCACGGGGTACCAGTAGTGCGCGACCAGTCGCCGTCTCGTGAACGTCGCACCGTCCTCGACCTCGACGGACTCGTCCACGCGATGCGTGCGGACCACCTCGCCATCCGTGAACGGACGACGAACGGCGGTGCCGGCCATCTCGGGCGCGATGGTCGGCAGAGCCTCTTCGAGCACCGACAGCACGCGCTGCGGGTTCGTCCCGATGGACGGGCTCATGTGGAACCGATCGTCATCGAACAGCGTCAGCATCGCCGACATCGGCTCGTTCGGAGACAGTTCGGTCTGGAGCAGGAGGAGCCGACCCTGGGCGTCACGGGCGGCGCGCGCCGCATCGACGAGGTCGTCGCGCATCCGGCGACGCGGTGTCGCGTTCTGGTCGGCGGTGCCGAGCGTGCCGCGTGCGATATCGGTGGCCGAGGCCCGCGCGTTCTCGTCGCTGTCCAGCGCCACCGGCCACCAGGTGCCGATGAGGCGGAACACGAGCTCCGGGGCGGCGTCCGGGCTCACAGCTTCTCGAGGTCTACGCGGGCGAGGGTGACGCCGCCGTCGTACAGCGCCGTCACGTCGCTCGGGAGCCCCGCGACCGCCGTGGAGAGGTCGACGATCTTCTCCTCGTCGGCGGCATCGCGCGCGATCACGGTCACGGTCTCGATGCTCGCCGACGTGGTGTCGCGGATCGCGACGAAGATCGCCACGAGGCGGTCGGTCGTGACCGGCTCATCGGCGGCGACCAGCACGCTCACCGACAGGGTCTTCGCCATGCCGGAGGTGCTCACGGTACCCAGCGGGTCCTCCACCCCCGGGTCGGCCGCCGAGATGGCGGAGTAGACGCTCTGCAGATCCACGTCGGTTCCTTCCTGTGATGCGCTGGACGCGGCGGGCCCGCCGCCTCCGGTGCACGCGGTGAGTGCGGTCACGGCCAACACCGCAGCGGCGGCCGCGATGACGAGTCGAGACGATCCGAGCATCATTTCTCCTGCCAGGAGTAGTAGGTCGTGTCATAACCGTACGTGTCGTCGTCGCCGATGAAGTACGCGTTGAGGTCGTCCTGCGTGGCGGGCGGCACCCGATCGATCTGGCTCTGCAGCGTCGAGTTGTAGGCGGCGGCGTTGTGGATGCCGCCGACTCCCTGAAACGCCAGGGGAGACGGGCTGTTGATGGTGGTCCAGTTCGGCCGCTGCTGCGCATATCCGCCGCGGCCGAGGGAGATCACCGAGTCGAGTCGCGGCACCAGGTCGCCGTCGTGCTGCACCGAGACGACGGTCGTCGAGGACGGGATGGGCATGCTGTCGATCGGCGCGCCGGCGACCACGACCGCATCCCAGTTGTAGTCGGAGTTGTAGGCCGCGAGGTGGCCCGCCATGATCCCGCCTTGGCTGAAGCCGACGAGCATCACCGGATCGTCCGGTCCGACCCCGGCCTGCTGCATCGCCTGCAGGACCGCGCGCTCGTACTGCGAGCGCAGGGAGGGGGTGAGCATGAGGGCCAGGTTGCTGTCGAGGTCGTTGACCGCGCCCTGGTCGCCGTTTAACCGGGACAGCCACTCCTGCGTGCTGGGCAGCGCGACTCGCCACCGTACGACGCCGTCGGCGTCGACGACCTTCGTGACCTTGATGACGGTCTCGTCGGCGCTGTCTTCGGTGTGGTGACCGAGGGAGTCGACGTAGCCCGCATCCTTGATGGCGTGCGCGAGGTCGGTCGGCTCGCCCTGCGAGCCTCGCTTCTCCCGGCGGGTGCGGTCGTACTCGCTCACCTGGGGGGTGGGCTTGAGCACGTCCGACAGGATGCTCGCGAGCAGGAACCCCGCCAGGAGGCCGACCACCAGCGCAGCGATCAGCGGGCCGATCACGGGGATGAGCGACAGCAGCGCGTACACGAGGGCGAGGATCAGGACCGTGCCCACCAGGGCGAGCACGGTCGAGACGAGCCGCTGGAGCTCGTCCCACAGATCCTGAAGGAAGTCGCCGACCCACGTCGCCAGGTCGGCGAAGAACGAGCCGAGGCCCTCGAAGAAGCTGCCGACGCGATCGAGCCAGCTCTCGTTGGTGGCGTCGATCGCACTGTCGATGAGCGACATTGCACGCTGGGCCGCGGCCTCCATGTCGCGGCGCGCCTGCTCGTGAGCCTCGCGTGCCGCCGACGCGGCGTCGTCGTAGCGGCGGGCGGCAGCACGCGCCTCGGCGAGCTGACGCTCGGCCGCTTCGATGTTTCCGGCGGGGGCCGTCGACTGCTCGAGGATGCGGAGCTGACGGTCGTACGCGGACACCTGCGTGTCGGCGCTGCCGGCGTGTCGCTCGGCGTAGGCCTCGCTCGCGTCGGCGTCGTCGGCCTTGCGGTGGGCCTCACGCAGGGCGGCCGCGTACTCCACGAGCGCGTTCGCCGTGCCCGCGTAGCGTCCATACGCGGCGCTGAGATCGCCGGCCACCTGTCCGCTGCGCTCGCGGATCGCATCGAGCGAGCGGGCCGTGCTGGCGTACGCGAGCGCACGCAGGTCGTCGGCGGCGCGTTCGATACGGCTCGCCGACGAGACGTACGTCGATGCCCGCTCGGCGAGGGCCTCGGGCTTTCCGGGGAGCGCCATCAGTTGTCTCCCGTCGCCGGCGGGGTCGGGGCGGGCCCGGGCGATGGACTGGGACTGGGACTCGGGGTCGGAGCGGATGCCGGCGGCACCGTGCTCTTGTCGACCTCGGAGTCAAGGTCGTTCGCGGCGGCGTGATCGCCCTTCGCCGACTGCTCGAGAGAGGCCGCGAGCTCGGTGTCGAGGTCCTCGAAGGTATCGACGACGGCGCGCAGGTAGTCGGCGATGAAGGTGAGGTTCTCCTCGAGTTTGCCCCGGGCGATGTCCCACTTGCCGCCGAAGTCGCGCACCTTTCCTGCCAGTGCGTCGTGGCCGGTGTATCCCGCCGTCTCGTCGGCGATGCGCTCGGATGCCGAGAAGTCTCCCGCGATCCGCTCGGCGCTCGACGCGCTCGCCAGCACCTCACCGACATCGATCTTCAGGTCGCTCATGTGTCCGCCTCCCTGCCCGACAACCTAAGCGAACCCTCCGACGGCGCGCGATGGGCAGAACAACCCATGCCGGTGGATGCCGCGGCATCCACCCGCACCGTCGCCGGCCCCGCCTACGCTGGAGACATGACGATCCCCCTCCTCACCCTCAACGACGGACACACCATCCCGCAGCTCGGCTTCGGCGTCTTCAAGGTCGATCCCGCGCAGACCGAGCGCATCGTCAGTGACGCCCTCGAAGCCGGCTACCGCCACATCGACACCGCGGCCATCTACGGCAACGAGGAAGGCGTCGGACGTGCCATCGCCGCCAGCGGCATCGCGCGGGACGAGCTGTTCATCACGACGAAGCTCTGGAACGACCGCCAGGCCGGAGACGAGCCCTTCGCGGCGATCGACGAGAGTCTCGCGAAGCTGGGCCTGGACGCCGTCGACCTGTACCTCGTGCACTGGCCCGCGCCGGCCAACGGCAACTACGTGAATGCGTGGGAGAAGATGGTGCAGATCCGCGAGGCCGGCAAAGCCCGCAGCATCGGTGTCTCCAACCACCTGCCGTCGCACCTGTCCGAGATCATCGCCGCAACCGGCGTCACGCCGGCCGTCGATCAGATCGAACTGCACCCGGCCTACCAGCAGCCGGACGTCACCTCATTCGCGAAGGAGCACGGCATCCTGATCGAGGCGTGGGGTCCGCTCGGACAGGGCAAGTACCCGCTCTTCGACGAGGCGCCCGTCGCCGCGGCGGCCGCGACCCACGGCAAGACTCCCGCGCAGGTGGTCCTCCGCTGGCACATCCAGCAGGGCCACATCATCTTCCCGAAGTCGAACAACCCCGAGCGCATCCGAGAGAACCTCGACCTGTTCGACTTCGAGCTGAGCGCCGACGAGCAGTCGGCGATCACCGCGCTCGAGCGCGGGGGTCGTGTCTCCGCGCACCCCGACGAGGTCAACTGACCCACGGGCACCCGTGCGCCGCGCTCACTCGCTGAGCCGGCGGTAGCGCTCCAGGCGCCGTCGCCCCGCGACGTCTGCGCGCGCGGCGGAGGCTGAGGCGAGCGCGTGCAGCGCGGTTTCGGCCTCGGTCGCGTCGAGGTCGACGCCGATGGCGACGAGTTCGCCGATCTCGGGCGGTGACGGCAGTGCGGACACGTGGATCGACCAGCCGACGACGTCGACGAGATAGCCGTGATCGCGGCCGGCGCCTTGCACGCGCACCCGCCCCTTGAGGCGATACGCCCCGCGGGGCGGGTGCTCGAGCAGATCGACGAGCGCCGAGGGCGACACCGGCGCGCGCAGCGGCACGGAGGCGGAGCGTGCGTGCTCATGCGCGTGGTGGCCGGGGCCGTGGTGGGCCTCGCGAGTGATGCGCGCGAGCGGCAGCTCGTCGATCGGGTCGTCGCGATCGGCCACGTCGAACACGAGGGCCGGGTCGATCGCTCCGGCGCGCGCCGTGGTCAGGTGTGCGCGGGGATTGCGTGAGCGCACACGCCCGGCGATCCGCGCGATCGTCGATGCCCGCTCGGATGCCGGCAGCAGATCGGTCTTGCCGATCACCACGAGCGACGCGGTCGCGTAGCGCGCAGGCACATCGTCGCCGGAGTCGATCGTCGTGAAGTGGTTCGGGGCGTCGATCACGTCCACCACGCCGCCCGGGCGTACGCGGGCGACGCCGCTGAAGCGGATCAGCCGGGCGAGCGCGGCGGGCTCTGCGACGCCGCTGGCCTCCACGACGATGGCGTCCAGGCGCAGCCGCGGATGGGCCAGCCGGCCCAGCGCATCGTCGAGTCCGCCCGCGTCCGGCAGGCAGCAGACGCAGCCACCGGAGATCGCGGCCGCCTCATCGACCTGACCGGTCACGAGGGCGGCATCCACGTTGAGGGCGCCGAAGTCGTTCACGACAACGCCGAGGCGAGCGCCGGGCGTGCGCAGCAGGTGGTTGACGAGGCTCGTCTTCCCCGCGCCGAGGTGGCCTGTCACGGCGACGACGGGAACGCGGCCTGCCGCGGTGCCGGCGGGTTCGCGTGTGTGCGGCATCCGTCCTCCCGCACACACCCTATCGAGAATCGTTCTCGATAGGTGCTAGACCCACCCTTGCATCCAGTTGTGCAGGCGGTAGAAGTCGTAGGGCACCTGCGTCGCAGACCACAGCGGGTACCAGAACGCCGACAGCACGACCGCCGCGACGAGGAAGACGATCACGACCCGCTGCCCGGCCAGCCGACGCTCGTGCAGCGCGTGCGCCGCTCCGGTGATCTCTCGCAGTGCGAACGTGAGCGCCAGCAACAGGAACGGCCAGATCACGATCGTGTAGAACTGGAACACCGTGCGCTCGGGGTACATCAGCCACGGCAGCCAGGTGGCTGCGATGCCGACCAGCACCACCGCGTAGCGCCAATCGCGAGCGACGGCGAAGCGGTAGACCAGGTACAGCGCGGCGATGACCGAGGCGTACCACAGCAGGGGGTTCGGCATGCTGTACAGCACCTGCAGGCAGCCGTTGTCGCCGCTGCAGCCGTTCTTGCCGTCAGGGCTGGAGAACGCGTACATGGACGTCGGACGCCAGAGGAACGGCCACGCCCACGCCGCACTGGAGTAGCTGTGCGGGGAGGACATGCCCGCCATCGAGGCGTAGATGGTCTCGTGGTACTTCCACAGACTCTGCAGGGGAAGCGGCACCCAGGAGAAGAACCCCGTGGCGGGGCTGATCTCGGCGACCTTGCGGTCGTAGCCGCCGTCACTGAACAGCCATCCGGCCCACGACCCGAGGTACACGACGAAAGCGACCGGCACGAGCAGCACGAAGGAGGCGAGCCCCTGCCGCACGGCATCCATCGGCCAGAAGGTGACGCCGAGTCGTCGACGTTCGAGTGCATCGGTGACGACCAGGTAGAGCCCGATGGCCGCGAGGACCCATACCCCCGACCACTTCACCGCCGTCGCCGCACCCGCGGCGGCGCCGGCCGCAATGACCCACGGTCGGTTCCAGAGCACGGCTCCCCAGGCGAGGGGGGCGTCGTCGACCCGGCGGGCGACGATCGCAGCGGCGAGGCGGTCCAGATGGCGTCGACGGTCGAGAAGAGCGAACCAGAAGGCCAGCAGAATGAAGAAGGCCAGGAACACGTCGAGCAGGCCGACGCGGCTCATGACGATGCCGAGGCCGTCGATCGCGAGCAGGAACGAGGCCACGGTCGCGAACACCGTCGAGTTCGTCAGCGTCTTAGCGACGAGGAAGAGCAGCAGCACGAGGGCCGTACCGAACAGTGCCGCCATCGCGCGCCACCCGAAGGAGCTGTCGGGTCCGAACAGCCACATGCCGAATCCGATGAGGTACTTCCCGAGCGGGGGATGGACGACGAAGCTCGGATCGGTCGTGAAGATGTTCGGCTCACCCGCCGCGAATCGCGCATCGGCGCCGTCGGGCCAGCTCGCCGCATAACCGAGATTCCACTGACTCCAGGCGTCCTTCACGTAGTAGGTCTCGTCGAAGACCAGCACGTGCGGATGCCCGAGATTCCAGAAGCGCAGGATGCCGGCGAGCAGCGTCACCAGCAGGGGAGCGAGCCATCCGTACAGCCGCTGGAGTCGCGGCTCGGCCGCGACGCGTTCGCGCCAACGGTCGTAGACCGACCGGCGCACGGGCGACAGCAGCGGCGGGATCGGCTCGGCGGTGGTCGACACGGCCACCAGCCTAAGCTGAAGCGGTGATCATCCTCGGCGCGACTCCGATCGGAAATCTGGGCGACGCCTCGGCGCGGTTGGTCGCTGCGCTCGAGCAGGCCACCGTCATCGCCGCCGAGGACACCCGCACGACCCAGCGACTGCTCCAGGCGCTCGGCATCGCCAACCGGCCTCGTCTGGTCGCGCTGCACGACCACAACGAGAAGCAGCGTGTGGCCGAGCTCGTCGCCCGCGCGCGGGAGGAGGACCTCCTCGTGCTGAGCGATGCGGGCATGCCCACGGTCAGCGACCCCGGGTACGGTCTCGTCGCCGAGGCCGTCGCGCAGGGCGTCGCCGTCACCGCTCTGCCGGGACCCAGCGCCGTGGTCACCGCACTGGCCGTCGCCGGGTTGCCGACCGATCGCTTCACCTTCGAAGGGTTCCTGCCGCGCAAGGCCGGAGATCGTGCGCGCGCTCTCGCGCTCGTGGCGAGCGAGCCGCGCACGATGGTCTTCTTCGAAGCGCCCTCGCGTCTGGCCGAGACCCTCCACGCCATGGCCGCCGCCTTCGGCGCCGACCGGCCCGCGGCCGTCTGCCGGGAACTCACGAAGCTGCACGAGGAGGTCGTCCGCGACGGCCTGGCGGCTCTCGCCGAGTGGGCGCAGGCCGGGGTCCGCGGGGAGATCGTCGTCGTGGTTGGCGGCGCGCCGGCCCGAGAGGTGTCGGCCGAGGATGCCGTCGCGCAGGTGCAGGCCCTCGTGGCCGACGGCATCCGCCTGAAGGATGCGAGCGCCGAGGTTGCGGCAGCGACCGGCCTGTCCAGCCGCGATCTCTATCAGGCGGTGCTCGCCTCGCGGTGATGCCCGCTCAGACGGCGGGACCGCCCAACTGCGCGAAGGCCTCCGGCGTTGCGACGGACCGCTCCGCACGCGCGGGCGGAGCGGTGACGCCCGGCAGCGTCCAGACGGCGAAGCTCGCTCCTCTGCCGTGCAGGCGCACCGCGCCGTCGTCGGCGAGAAGTTCGACCGTTCCTGCCGCATAGCGCGAGGTTGCCGCCGTCGCCGCGCCGACCAGGGCCATGTCAAGACGGATCTCGACGTCGGTACGAGCGGCGAGGACCAGCACCGCCTCGTCCGCGTTCTCGCGGATGAACACGATCGCGTCGTCGTCGGCGTGCAACCATCGCAGGCCGCCGGTCGAGAGCGCCGCGTGCGCGCGGCGAAGGCCGATGAGCTCACGGTAGAGGCCGATGCGGGCGGCGATCTCGGGTTCGCCGACGCGGTCCCAGGGGAGAGGGGTGCGGCTCATCTCACCGTCCACGGCCTCGAGTCCGAACTCGTCGCCGGCGTAGACGACGGGGATGCCGGGCAGCGTCATCGACAGACCGACGGCGAGCGGGATCATCTCCTCCGCGGCGTAGGTGGCGAACCGGGCGGTGTCGTGGGTGTCGAGGGCCGACATCGTCCCGCGCTGCACACGCCACGGAATCTGACTGGTGAAGAGCCGGAGCTGGCGCACGAACTGCTGCGCGGTGTACCGCGGCATCCCGGTGGGCAGTCCGAAGAACCACATCTCATCGCTGACGCGGCCGTCGAAGCCGCGGTGAGGGATGCGTCGGGGCTCCGCGAGCCACGACCACACGCCGCGCGTGAACGCCGGGTAGGTCATGCCGCCGTGCCAGGCATCTCCCTGCAGGTCGCTGGCGGCATCGTTCGTCGACTCGGCGAGCAGGAGCGTGTCGGACGAGACCTCGATCATCGTCCGGCGCACCGTTTGGCGCACGACGGCATTGAGGTCTTCGGCACCGAGACGGCCGGTCATATTGGCGACGTCGATGCGCCACCCGTCGATCCCGTACGGCTCCGCGAGCCAGCGCGCGACGACGGAGTCGGGTCCCTCGATGAACCGACGCCGCAGTTCGGCGCTGTTCCAGTCGAACTTCGGCAGCGTCGCCGCATCCAGCCACGTCTCGTAGGTGGTGTGGGCCGCATCGTGGAAGTAGTAGAAGTCGGCTTCCGCCGCGTCGGGCCGGCCGTACGCGTTGCGGAACCACTCATGGGCGACGCCGGAATGGTTGGTGGTGAGATCGCCGATCACGCGGATGCCGCGCGCGTGCGCTGCCTCGATGAGACGTCGGTAGGCCTCGTCGCCGCCGAGGAGTGCATCGACGTGATCGAAGCTGGCGGCGTCGTATCGGTGATTCGACTCCGCGGGGAAGATCGGCGTGTGGTACAGCGCGTTCACACCCAGATCGACGAGGTGGTCCAGCCGGTCCACGACGCCGTCGAGGTCTCCGCCGTAGAGCTGCCGGCTGCGACCCGGGTGGGAGGGATCCAGCGGGTCATCCCAGGCTGCGGGGATCGCCCACTGCGGAAGCGGGCGGTCGGCTGCGGCATCCGATCGCGCGAAACGATCGGGGAAGATCTGGTACAGCACGGTGTCGGCCATCCACGGCGGCGGCGGGTTGCCGGCGACGAGGGCGAAATCCTGCGCGTCGAGGACGTCGACGTCGCTGAGCCCGCCCTGGTTGAGGATCTGCACCGTCGCGTCGCTGCGGACGAGATGGAAGCGGTAGCCGTGGCGCGGATTGGCGACGACGATCCGCGCCGACCACCATTGCCACCCGTCCCGTTCGCCGTCGCACTCGGCCTCCACCCACGCCGGCTCGTGGTCGGGGTTGCTGCGCACCACGACCCGGTCGACTCCGCCGTAGGCGCGGGGCACGCGGAGGCGGACGGTCACCTCGTCGCCGAGAGCCGGATCGGGGTGCGAGACGTACAACGGCGAGCCGTCGTGGTGCGGGCAGGTGGGATCGATCATGGGAACCTCCGTGGAACGCCGACAACACGTCGGCACTGGTGCGACGTGGTTGCACGGACATCCGTGGCAGAGCCCTCTGATTGTGTGGTGTGCGGCGCGGGCCGCATCGTGCGCTACTTGACCGAGCCGGCCGTGAGGCCGCCGACGATGAAGCGCTGGAGGCCCAGGAACAGTGCCATCGGCAGGATCGCCGCGAGCACGGCGCCGGCAGCGAACACGCTCCAGTTGCGCGCCGTCTCCTGCGAGACGAACTGGTACAGCCCCACCGCCAGCGTCTGCTTGTCGGGATCGACGAGGACGACGGACGCGATGAGGAAGTCGTTCATGGTGCCGATGAACGACAACAGGCCGATCACAGCCAGCACGGGGGCGACCAGGCGCAGGATGATGGTGAAGAAGATGCGAGCGTGCCCGGCGCCGTCGATCTTCGCCGCCTCGTCGATCGAGGCCGGCACGGTGTTGAAGAAGCCGTACATGAGGAACGTGTTCACGCCCAGCGCGCCGCCGAGATAGACCATGATCAACCCGATCTGGGAGTTCAGACCCAGTGCCGGGAAGATGTCGCCGATCGCCGACATCAGCAGGAAGATGGCCACCACGGCGAGCAGCTGAGGGAACATCTGCACGAGCAGCAGCGTCAGCAGTCCGAAACGGCGGCCGGTGAAGCGCATGCGCGAGAAGGCGTAGGCGGCGAGCGCGCAGAGCACGACGGTGAAGAACGACGTCGTCAGCCCGATGAACACCGAATTGACGAACCAGTTGCCGTACGGGCGCAGCGGGTCTTGGAACAGGGCGATGTAACTGCCGATGTCGACCGTGGCGAACAGGCTGTTGGCCGTCAGCAGCGTCCCGCCCGGGTTGAGCGAGGCCGAGAGCACGTAGACGAGCGGGAACGCCGAGAAGACGAGCATCGCGAGGCCGACGAGGTGGCGCCAGCCGGTCTCGCGGAACCACCGGCCGAACCGGCGACGCGTCTCGTGGGCGACGGTCGGGCTCGGCGGGGTCGCTGCCGCGCCGGTGACGGGGAGGGTCTCAGCAGTGGTCATGTCAGTTCAGCTCCTCGAGCACCTTGGTCTGGCGGAAGCTGAGGTAGGAGATGACCGCCACCAGCACGAAGATGATGATCGAGAACGCGCTGGCCAGGCCGTAGTCGCGTTCGGCTCCCACGAAGGCCACCTTGTAGACCATCGAGATCAGAATGTCGCTCGCGCCGACGTTGATCGACGCGTCGGCGAAGCGCGGGCCGCCGCCGGTGAGCATGTAGATCAGATTGAAGTTGTTGAAGTTGAACGCGAACGAGGAGATCAGCAGCGGCGCCACCGACACCAGCAGCAACGGGAACTTGATGTGGCGGAAGATCTGCCATACACCGGCGCCGTCGACACGCCCCGCTTCCTGGATGTCGTCGGGGATCGCCTGGATGGCACCCGTCGTGACGAGGAACATGTAGGGGAAGCCGAGCCAGAGGTTCACGACGAGAATCGACACCTTCGCCAGCAGGGGATCCTGCAGCCAGGGGATCGACGCCCCTCCGAGGATGGACTGGTTGATGAAGCCGAAGTCCTGGTTGAACATTCCCTGCCAGACCAGCGCCGACAGGAACGCAGGGAAGGCGTAGGGCAGGATCATGATGACCCGGTAGTACTTCTTGCTCTTCATCCGCGGATCGTTGAAGACGATCGCGAGGAACAGGCCGAGGGCGAAGGTCGTCGCCACCGACAGGATGGCGAACACGAACGTCCAGACGAGCACGGCGAGGAAGGGCCCACGGATCGACTCGGTGGAAAACGCCCGGACGAAGTTGTCGACGCCGACCCAGACCTGCCATCCCGTGGCGAGGGTCTGCCCGTCGGCGGAGGCGAAGGAGCCGTTGCCGTTGTCCGTGTAGACGACGCCCGTCTGCGTGTTCGTCATGGTGCCTGCGGCGGCATCCCACACGAGCGTGGAGACGTACTGGTAGGCCGTCGAGCCGTCGCGGGTTTGGAGCGTGCCGTCGTTGGGATCGGTGGAGAAGGGCACCGCCATCGACGAGATCGTCGCCTGGTTGGCCACGAGCTGAGCGAAGTTCAACGTGGTGTACCCGGGAAGCGTCGCCGCGCGGCCGCCCGTGAACTCGGCATCCGACGCCGCCTCGAGCGGCTGGTCGGCGCTGCCGATCTCGGCGGTGCCGTCGGGAGTGGTCACGAGGAAGAAGAGGGCGCCGTCCTTCTCGAGGACCGACATGGGATAGGCGGCCGAGTCCTCGACGCGCTGCTGGTTCTGGATGAGCAGCGCGTTGACGGCGTCGTCCTTCGTCGACACGTGTCCCGAGCCGTAGTTCGTGAACGCGATGTAGATGCAGTACAGCACCACGAAGATCTGGAAGACGAAGAGGAAGACCAGGCCCGGCGTCAGGTACTTGGCAGGCAGAAGGCCCGGCTTCAGGTAGACGACGTTGATCGCGAGGATGCCGAGGGCAACGACCGCTGCGATGACGACGCTGTCCTTGGTCAGCAGGACGAGGATCGCATAGACGGCCATCGCGTCGATGACGCCCAGGCACACGATCTTGACCAGCCAGACCTTCCACCCGGCGCCTGCGGCTTCCGCCCAGGCCTCGGCGCGTCGGCGGCGCCGTGCCGCGGCGCGGTCTTCGGGCGCGCGCGTAGGCGGCGCGGCGATCGTGGGGCCAGTCATCTTCGACTCCTGTCGGAACGTGGGGGGATCGGGGTGCGGAGGGGTGAGCGTGAGCCCACCCCTCCGCACGGGGTCAACCGAGCTTGGCGGCGATCGAGTCGGCCATCTGGGTCCACTGCGCGGCAGGGTCGCCGCCGCCCTTGATCAGGGCGGCCTCCGTCTTGCCCCAGTCGTCCCACACCGAGCCCATCTGCGGGATCGACGGCATCGGCACCGCGTTCGCGCCGACCTTGGCGAAGCCGGCGACGATCGGGTCGGACTTGGCGGCGTCGAACGCGGCGGTCAGTGCCGGGGGACGCCCACCGGCCTTGAAGAGAGCCGTCTGCACGTCGGCGGTGGCGATGTAGTTCACGAGGAACTCGTTCGCGATCAGCGCGTTGGCGCTCTTGGCGCTCACGAAGAACGTCTGCACGCCGGCGAAGGGCTGTGCGTCACCGCCGCCCGCCGTCGGAATCGCGTCGACCGCGACGTCGATGCCGGCCTTCTGGGCGTCGGCGACGTTCCACGGGCCGGTGAGGAAGTACGGCGACTTGCCGGCGTTGAAGGCTTCCTTGGCCAGGTCGCCGGAGAGGTTGAGGTTCAGCACCTTGGTGCCGGTGTCTCCCTGCGCGGTGAGCCACGCGGCGAACTTCTGTCCGCCCTCGTCGCCGATCGACAGCTTGCTCGCGTCGTACGAGCCATCGGCATTGCGCCCGAAGACCGAGGTACCGAAGGAGGTCTGGAACGGGTACAGGTGGTACGGGTCGGACGCCTGCGGGTCCAGGCCCACGACGAACGGGTACTCCGTGCCGGCGGCGCGGCCCTTCGCGATCATGTCGTCGTAGGTGGCCGGGGTGGAGTCGGCCAGCGCGGTGTTGCGCAGCACGGCGATGTTCTCGATGGCGTACGGAAGGCCGTAGGTCTTGCCGTCGTAGGTGACCGCCTCGATGGCGACCTTCTCGAAGTCGGCCGCCTTGTCGCCCAGTTCGACCGGCGCCACGATTCCGTCCTTGACGAACGCGCCGATCCAGTCGTGCCCGCCGATCGTGATGTCGGGTCCCTTGCCCGTAGGCACCTGTGCGGTGAACTCGTCGCGGATCTTGCCGTAGTCCTTGACGACGAGGTTGACCTTGACGCCCTTCTCCTGCTCGAACTTCTTCGCCACATCCTCGAGCGCTCGAGCACGGTCGGCGTCGACCCACACGGTCAGCTCGCCGCTGGTGGCGGCCTGTGCGTCGCCGCTGGTCGTCGGTTGTGCGGTCGTGCTGCCGGAGCAGCCGGCGAGCGCCAGGATGCCGGACGCCACGAGCAGTCCGAGGGCGACGGCGCCCTTCTTCTTCACCTTCATCGGTGTGCCTCTCTCTGGGATCACAGGGGGAGAGGGGCCGTAGCTCGGCTGCTCCGCCGCCCTGTCGTGATGTCGCACCGGGTGCGAACCCCTCCATTGTGCGGTCGAAAAGTGCGCGATCACGGGTTCGTTATGGAACTGTGACCGGTTACAGTCCCCGGACTGTGATCGGTTACAGTGAAGGGTGCGGTTGTGGCCGTGTTCGTTGTAGACACCGGTAGAGTCGGCTCTCGTGACACCCAGCGATGTGCCGAAGAAGCCGACCATCCGCGACGTCGCCGCCGCGGCCGGCGTCTCGTACGGAACGGTCTCGCGCGTGCTCAACGGAGGGCACTGGGTGTCGCCGGAAGCCCGCGCCGCCGTCGATGCCGCGATCGTCTCGACGGGCTACACGACCAATCAGGCTGCGCGCAGCCTCGCGACCGGAAAAACCGGCTCGCTCGCCTTCCTTCTCACCGAGTCCCAGCACGTCCTGCTGTCGGATCCGAACATGGCGCTGCTGCTGCGAGGGGCGACCGATGCGGTCTCCGAGCGTGGGATGACCCTCGTGCTCCTGATCGCCGACACCGAGCGCGAACAGGCCAACGCGGCCCGATATGTGCGCGCCGGCCACGTCGACGGCGTCCTGCTCGTCTCCTCTCACGAATCCGATGATCTGCTCGGCTCGTTGGTGAACGCGGGCGTGCCGACCGTGTGCTCCGGCATCCCGCTGTGGCAAGGGCGCACCGTTGCGCACGTCGCCATCGACGAGGTGGGCTCGGCACGCACGATGACGCGGCACCTCATGGATGGCGGGCACCGCCGCATCGCGCTGATCACCGGACCGCTCGACACCCCCAGCGGCCGTTTCCGCCTCGACGGCTTTCGCGACGAACTCGGCGACCGCTTCGACGAGGTCCTCGTCGAAGCGGTGCCGTTCACCCGTGAGGCGGGCGCGGAGGCGATGGCTCGACTTCTCGCGCGCGCGCCCGACGTCGATGCGGTGTTCGCGGCAAGCGACCTGCTCGCCGTCGGTGCCGCTCAGACGCTCGCTGCGCAGGGGCGACGCATTCCTCAGGACGTCGCGCTCGCCGGTTTCGACGACTCGGGGCTCGCCGAGGCGCACACGCCGCCGCTGACCACCATCCGCCAGCCCTGGGCCCAGATCAGCGCCACGATGGTCGAGATGGTGCTGGAGGCGATCGCCGGCGGCCATCCGGATGCCGTCGTGCTGCCCACCACGCTCGTCGTTCGCGAAAGCGCCTGAGAACCTCGCCGACGCACCGACGGCTCGTCGTCACACGCGGGAGCCGGCGGCCCGGCCCGAACTAGACTCGTCGGGTGACATCTGGTCAGTCCTTCTACATCACGACGCCGATCTACTACCCGAGCGATCTGCCGCACATCGGGCACGGGTACACGACGGTCGCCGTCGACACGCTCGCGCGCTGGCACCGCCAGGCGGGCGATGACACGTGGATGCTCACGGGTACCGACGAGCACGGACAGAAGATGCTCCGCGCCGCGGCCGCGAACGGAGTGACTCCGCAGGAGTGGGTCGACAAGCTCGTCACCGAGTCGTGGTTCCCGTTGCTGAAGACCCTCGACGTCGCCAACGATGACTTCATCCGCACGACGCAGCCGCGCCACGAGGAGCGCGTGCAGCAGTTCGTGAAGGCGCTCTACGACCGCGGCTACATCTACGCCGGCGAGTACGAGGCGCTGTACTGCGTGGGCTGTGAGGAGTTCAAGCCGGAGGCGGAGATCGTCGACGGCACCGGTGCGTTCGAGGGGCTCAAGGTCTGCGCGATCCACTCGAAGCCGTTGGAGCTGCTGCAGGAGAAGAACTACTTCTTCAAGCTCAGCGAGTTCCAGGACCGCCTGCTCGAGCTCTACAAGACCGAGCCCGACTTCGTCCGGCCCGAGTCGGCGCGCAACGAGGTCGTCTCGTTCGTGCGTTCGGGGCTGAAGGATCTGTCGATCTCGCGCTCGGCGTTCGACTGGGGCATCACCGTGCCGTGGGACCCGTCACACGTGATCTACGTATGGGTGGATGCGCTGCTGAACTATGCGACCGCGGTGGGCTACGGCACCGATCCCGTGCAGTTCGAGCGACGGTGGCCGGCCTTCCACGTCGTGGGCAAGGACATCCTCCGCTTCCACGCGGTGATCTGGCCCGCGATGCTGATGGCTGCCGGTCTCGACGTGCCCCGCGGTGTCTTCGCGCACGGCTGGCTGTTGGTCGGCGGTGAGAAGATGTCGAAGTCGAAGCTCACCGGCATCGCCCCGACCGAGATCACCGATGTGTTCGGTTCGGACGCCTACCGCTTCTACTTCCTGTCGGCGATCGCGTTCGGCCAGGACGGCTCGTTCTCGTGGGAGGACCTCTCGGCGCGCTACCAGGCGGAGCTCGCGAACGGATTCGGCAACCTCGCGTCGCGGACGACGGCGATGATCGAGCGCTACTTCGAGGGGATCGTGCCCCCGGCATCCACGTACACCGAGGGTGACCTCGAGATCCAGCGGATCGTCGCGGATGCCGCGGTGAACGCCGATGCGGCGATGGAGCGCTTCCGTCCGGACGAGGCCATCGCGGCGATCTGGACCATCGTCGACGCGCTCAACGGCTACATCACCGAGAACGCCCCGTGGGCGCTGGCGAAGGATGATGCACAGCGTGCCCGTCTTGCGACGGTGCTCTACACTGCGGCGGAGGGTCTGCGTGCGCTCGCGGTGCTGCTGAGCCCCGTGATGCCGATCGCCACCGAGAGGCTGTGGGTCGCGCTCGGGCACGTGGGGCGTCTGCAGGATCAGTCGCTGCGCGAGGCCGGGAGCTGGGGAGTCCTTGTGCCCGGCACCAGCGTCAACGGCCTCGAGCCGCTGTTCCCCCGGATCGAGCAGCCCTGACCCGTCCCACCCGTCCCCTCCATCGTGTCCCACTTGCGGGGCGGCATGTCCCCAAAGGTGCTTTGCGCAAGTGCTCTATTCGACAGAGAGTGGGACACGGAGGCGCGGGGGGAACAGCGCGCCGGATCGAAGAGGAGAGGGGATGCCGGTGAGCGACGCCGTTGATCCGTCGACGTACGTCCGCGTGCGCGAGAAGAGCTCACGCGACGTGTCATATCCGCCGGCGCCCGAGCCGCTGCCGGTCGCCGTCTACGACAATCACACGCATCTCGAGATCGAGGACGGCGAGGGTCTCCCGCTCGACGAGCAGATGCGTCGGGCCGCAGAGGTGAACGTCATCGGTGCCGTCCAGGCGGGCGGCGACATCGCGTCGAGCCGGTGGTCGGCGTGGGCCGCGGCATCCCACCCGCGCGTCCTCGCGGCGGTGGCGATACATCCCAACGAAGCACCCGCGTATGCCGAGCAGGGCATGCTCGGCGAGGCCATCGCCGTGATCGACGAACTCGCCGCGCAGCCGCGCGTGCGGGCGATCGGTGAGACGGGGTTGGACTTCTTCCGCACCGACGAGACGGGCCGTCCAGCGCAGTTCGAGAGCTTCGAGGCGCACATCGCGTTGGCGAAGAAGCACGGCATCGCGATGCAGATCCACGACCGCGACGCCCACGACGCCGTTCTGGAAACCCTCGATCGGGTCGGGGCTCCCGAGCGCACGGTGTTCCACTGCTTCTCCGGCGACGCCGACATGGCGCGCATCGCCGCCGACCGCGGCTATTGGCTGAGCTTCGCGGGCAACATCACGTTCAAGAACGCGCAGAACCTGCGCGACGCGCTCGCGGTGACGCCGCGCGAGCGCATCCTCGTCGAGACGGATGCCCCGTTCCTGACGCCCACTCCGTTCCGCGGCCGGCCGAATGCGCCGTACCTCGTCCCCGTGACGGTGCGCTTCATGGCCGAGGAGCTGGGGCTCGATCTCGACGAGTTCTGCGCGCAGGTGGCATCCAACACCCTCGCCGTCTACGGCGCCTTCGAGGACTGACGGTGTCGGGCGAAGAGCTCTGGGATCTCACCGACGAGAGCGGCGCGCCGCTCGGGATCACTCATCGTCGTGCCGACCCGGTGCCCGCGGGAGCCTTCCACGTCGTGGCATCCGTGTGCGTCGAGCTCAGCGACGGGTCGGTGCTCATGACGCGCCGTGCGGAGACGAAGGACTGGCCGCTCGCGTGGGAGCTTCCGGCCGGCAGCGCCCTCGCAGGTGAGACGAGCGTCGAAGCCGCGTCGCGTGAGCTCGCCGAGGAGACCGGTCTGCGGGTCGCGCCCGAGGATCTCGTTCTCGTCGGGAGGGTCGTCGAGGAATCCGCCCTCTTCGATCTCTACGCCGCCCGGATCGCCGACGACGACGATCTCGACCTCGATCCGCTCGAGGTGTGCGAGAGCGAATGGGTGAGTGTCGAGGAGCTCTTCCGCCGTGCGGCGCGCCGCGAGATGGCAGGCCCCTGGGCGGACCGCCTCGACGAGCTCGGTCGCGACCTCGTGCAGCGCATCGAGGAGCGGCGGATCCACCGCACCCGCTGAGGCGTCGGATGCTGACGCGTCGGATGCTGACGCGTCGGATGCTGAGGAGATGACGGATCTCGAGGATTCCTGGGCCGGAACTCGTCCTCAGGAAGGTGCGTTCTCCTCAGGAAGCTGCGCGTCGTCGAGCACGGGCCGTGCCGCGGCGATCGATGAGATCGAGCGCCAGACGAGGAGGAGCGTCAACGCCGATCCGCCGAACGCGAACCACCAGGGCGCCGTGAGGCCCCAGGTCTGAGCGATCACGCCGCCGAGCGCCTGACCGATGACGAGCCCCGCGAAGACGCCGACCATGTTCACCGACGCGATGCGGCCCTGCAGCGTCAACGGCACGAGGCGCTGGCGGACGGTGGTCGAGATCGTCGCCCAGACGAACGCGTACACGCCGAAGCCGAACATGATCACGAACGCGATCGCGGGCACCGTCGTCACCGCGAAGGCGAGGTGCATGATCACTTCGAGCGTCAGACACACCCGCATGAGCGTCGCGAACGAGACGCGCCTCTCGAGCGCGCCGAAGATCCCGACACCGACGAGCCCACCCAGAGCCGATGCCGTCGTCAGCGCTCCGTAGCCGACCGGACCCATGCCGAGATGGTCGGTGGCGTACAGCACGAGAATGCCCCAGGGCGCCGCCCACGTGATGTTGAAGACCAGGATGATCATGACCAGCGTGCGCACGGGCGGGTTCGCCCGCAGCCACCGCAGACCCTCGCGGATCGGCTGCGCCGGCCGCTCGGCATCCGCCGCGTCGCGATCCGGGATCGGCGTGCGGGCGATGCGTGCGATGAGCACGATGGCCAGTGTCACGCAGATGATCTGGGTGACGAACGGCCAGAACGATCCCACCGCGAACAGGAACGCGCCCAGCGGCGGACCGGCGAGTTGGTTCGCCACCAGATAGCCGGCCTGAAGTCTGGCATTGCCGAGACCGAGATCCGCGGGACGCACGAGCATGGGCAGCAGCGTGCTGCCGGCCGTGTCGGCGAACACCTCCGCCGTTCCGTACAGGAACGCGGCCACCAGCACGATCCACACGCTCACGGCGCCGGTCACGAGGAACACGATCAGGCCGGTGACGACGAGGGCGCGCAGGGCGTTCGCGACGATGACGAGCCGGCGGCGGTCGTGATGGTCGGCCACAGACCCCGCGAACAGGCCGAAGAGCAGCCATGGCAGGTACTGCATCATGGCACCGCCGGCTACGAGGATCGGCGAACTCGTGAGCGAGGCGATGAGCAACGGGGATGCCGACAGGGCGATCCCGTCGCCGAGGTTGCTCGTCCAGGACGAGCTCAGCAACCAGCGGAAGTCACGCCCGAGGCGGCGGGGAGCGATGATCTCGCCGACGGAACGGGGACGGTCGGCGACGGGCACCACGCCATCGTAGGCGGCGCGGGGCGAGCAGGGGGGCGGGGCGGGGTGGGCTCAGCGGGTGGTCGAGCCGCGTACCAGCTCGTAGGGCAGCTCGATCGCGCGCGGCGCCTCGCCGGCATCGAGCGCGGCGAACATCACCTCGGGGGCTTTCTCCGGGTGCAGGCACAGGTGGGTGATTCCCAGGCGGGCGTTCATCTCGCAGTCGATCGTGCACAGCACCAGCAGTTGCAGATCGCGCGGCATGACGGTATCGATCTGCTCGAGATGCAGATAGATCTCGGGCCCTTCCTCGCAGTAGGCGAAGACGGCGTCGACGTCGGTGTCCAGCAGCTCGTGCAGGGCGGGCACGAGCCGTCGGCGCCCGGCATCCAGCCGCGCCACGAGCGGCGTGCGGCCGTTCACGGCGATCCAGGCGAGGTAGGCGCTCTCGCCGAGCTGGTCGCGCGGCACCTCGCTCTCGTCGACGAGGAAGCCGATGCGCTGCGCTCCGGCCTCCGCGAGGTGCGCGAGTCCGGCCCGGACCGCCGCGGCGTAACCGGTGCGGATCGTCAGCACGCCGCCGGGGACGGTGAGGTCGTTCGCCGCGACGGGGATGCCGGCGGCCACCGCGTCGCGCAGGATCGTGCGATCGTCGGCCGGATCCGGAAAGTAGAGCGCGTCGATCTGGGCGCCCGCCAGCAGGTCGGGACGGCTGTCGGGCAGCACGGTCACGGTGAATCCGCGCTCGGCTCCGGCCTGCACCAGCGCGTCGAGCTGGCGTGCCCGCTGCAGCGCCCGCCGACCGTCCTGCAGCGAGTTGGCCGCCATCACGAAGCCGATCGACATCGTGCGGCCGCTGCGCAGTGCGCTCGCATGCTTGTTCGGGGCGTAGCCGAGCTCAGCAGCGACCGCCTTGATGCGCTCGCGCGTCTCCGCGCTGAGGTTGCCGCGACCGTTCAGGGCTTGGCTGATCGCCGCCGTCGACACTCCCGCCCGCGCGGCGACGTCGCGGAGCGTGACGCGCGTCATCCGCGGTCGCCGTCCTCGTCGCCGTCGGCGGGCGGAAAGACGATGTCCACCGCACTCGTCCACTGCGAACCCGAACCTGCGGCGGCGAGGGTGTGGCCCTGCGAGATCAGACCGTGCAGCAGCGCACCGGAGAAGTGGCGGAGAGCGGCTTCGGTCTCGGCTCCCGCGCCGCGGGAACGTGCGCGTTCGATCTCGCGGTCGAGCACGGCGTGCACATGCGCGCGCATCTGGACGACCGCGGGGGCCACCTCGTGCACGCGGCGCGCCATCGCATGACGCTGCGCGGCGGTCTGCACGATGAGGCGGGCCTCGCCGATGGTCGCGAACTCGTCGATCGGCGCGTGGACGCGGATGGTGTCGAGGTCGAGCAGTTCGATGTCGGGGAACGAGCGCAGCCCCGGATCCACGTTGCGCGGCATCCCGAGGTCGATGATCAGCTGCGGCGTCGACACCGCAGCACGGGCCGCACCGTGGCTCTCGAGATCGAGGGCGAAGGTGTCGGTGGTCGTCGTGCAGGTGACGATGACGTCCGCGCGGGCGGCCTCGGCGGCGAACGCGTCGGCCGAAACGGTCGTCAGGTGCTCGCGCTTCGCGAAGCGGTCGCGCCCCGATCGCGAGTGCACGCGGATGTCGACGGCGCCGACGTCGCGCAGCGCCGCCAGGGATGCCGCGGCGTAGCGCCCGGTGCCGACGAGGAGGACCCGCGCCTCCTCCCACGACCCGAGGCGCGAGCCGGCGAGCTCGACCGCAAGGCGGACCAGGGAGCGCCCCGACTCGCCGAGCTTTGTCGAGTTCTTGACCGCGCGGGACGTCTCCGTGGCGCGCTGGAACAGGTGCTCGAGGGGAGCGGTGGTCACGCCTTCCCGGCGTGCGGCATCGAGCGCGCGCCGCACCTGCCCGGCGATCTCGTCCTCGCCGACGGCGACGGAATCGAGCCCCGACGCGACCGAGAACAGATGGCGCGCCACGTGGTTGCCGTGCGCGAACTCGACGGTCTCGCGGACGTCGCGGAAGGGCAGCGCCGACAGCTCTGCGAGGCGCTCCATCGCGGCATCCATCGCCGGCAGGGGCGAGGCGTCGTCGGGATTGTCGGCCAGATCGAAATAGGCCTCGAAGCGATTGCAGGTGGCCAGGACCACGGCTCCGCGAATGCTCTCGTGCGCCGCCGTCAGGTCGGTTGCGACGGTGTCCCCGACCACCGATAGCCGCTCCAGCGCTTCGAGAGGCGTGGTGCGCTGATGGGCGGAGAGGCAGACGAGCACGCGGGTCCAGTCGTGAGTCGAACGGAAGGGAACGAGGTTAGTATAACGATTAACGCCCACTCGAGTCCGTCCCACGGGAGCATCATCATCGCCTCTGCCACCGCCGCCGCTCATCCCCTGACCGCGCACGGCACCTCCGCCTCACGGCTGGTCCGCGCCCTCCGCGGCGATCGTCCGGAGATCACCCCCGTCTGGTTCATGCGGCAGGCCGGGCGCTCGCTTCCCGAGTACCGGGCGCTGCGTGCCACCGGGACGATGCTCGACGCCTGTCTGAGCCCGGAGCTGGCCAGCGAGATCACGATGCAGCCGGTGCGCCGGCACGGAGTGGATGCCGCGGTGTTCTTCAGCGACATCATCGTTCCGCTCCACCTCGTCGGGGTGGAGGTCGAGATCGCCGCCGGCCGCGGCCCGGTCTTCCGCAACCCCGTGCGCACCGCCGGCGAGATCGCCGCGCTCGTGCGGATCGATCCGGCACTCGTGGAGGAGCGCGGCGAGGCGGTCGTCGAGGCCGTCCAGCGCACGGTCGCCATGCTGGCGGAGGAGGGCGAGCAGCGCGGCGAGCCGCTGCCGCTCATCGGTTTCGCCGGCGCCCCGTTCACCCTCGCCGCCTATCTCGTGGAAGGCGGCCCGTCGAAAGACCACCTCGGCGCCCGCAGCCTCATCCACTCCGACCCCGCGGCCTGGGCCGACCTCACGGCCTGGCTCGCGGAGGTGACCGGGCGCTTCCTCGCCCTGCAGGTGCGTGCCGGCGCGAGCGCCGCGCAGCTGTTCGACTCGTGGGCCGGAGCGCTCGCTCCCGCCGACTACCGGCGCGCCGTGCTGCCGGCATCCGCGGCCGCCCTGGAGCCCGTTCGCGCGCTGCGCGGCGAAGGTCTCGATGTGCCCCTGATCCACTTCGTCGTCGGCACCGGCGAGATCCTCGCCGACATGGCGTCGATCGGCGTCGATGCGATCGGCGTCGACTATCGCGTCGACCTCGATGACGCCGTGACCCGCATCGGCCGCGATCTCACGGTGCAGGGCAACCTCGATCCCGCGCTGCTGTTCGCCCCCGAGGATGTGCGTCGCCGGGCGGCCCACGCCGCCCTCGCCTCGGGGCTGGCGGCGCGAGCACATGTCTTCAACCTCGGCCACGGTGTGCCGATGAACACCGACCCCACCGTGCTCACCGACCTGGTGCGCACCGTTCACGACTGGCGCGCACCCGCGGAGTCCGCGCGGTGACCACCTCTCGTACGAGCGCGCCGGCAGCCGCGACCGGCGCCGATGTCGTCGTCGTCGGCGCCGGTATGGGCGGGCTCGTCGTGGCACACGAGCTGGCGCGTGCCGGACGTGACGTGGTCGTGGTCGACGCGGCGGAAGAGGTGGGCGGGCTGCTGCGCCGCGGCACGCTCGCGGGGGTCGACATCGATCTCGGCGCGGAGTCGTTCGCGACGCGTACCGATGCGGTGGCCGCTCTCGTCGCGGATGCCGGGCTCCCGCTCGAGCTGGTCGCGCCGCGCCCCCAGGGAGCCTGGCTCGCCGTCGCGACGGATGACGGCGTGCGCCGCGCTCGCCTGCCGCGGCGGACCGTTCTCGGCATCCCCGCCGATCCCGATGCCGACGACGTCGTCGCGATCATCGGCGCCGACGGCGCCGCCCGCGCGCGCGATGAGCGACGGGTGCCCACCATCGCCGACGCCGAGCCGTCGCTGTACGACCTGGTCGCCGAACGTCTCGGTGTCCGCGTCGCCGATCGGCTTGTCGACACGCTCTGCCGGAGCGTCTACTCGCGACCCGCCGCCGAGGCCCGCTTGTCGCAGCTGCACCCCGGTCTGTGGCGCGAGTTCGTTTCCCGCGGCTCGCTTCTCGAGGCCGCGGACGCGATCGCGACCGGGCAGCGCGCCGGCGCCGCCGT
Organism: Microbacterium sp. SCN 69-37; assembly: GCF_001724435.1. Lineage (NCBI taxonomy): Bacteria > Bacillati > Actinomycetota > Actinomycetes > Micrococcales > Microbacteriaceae > Microbacterium > Microbacterium sp. SCN 69-37. Next base: position 33,098 of record NZ_MEEL01000033.1, on the reverse strand, counting down.
CGGCGGCATCGCAGGGGGCATGTGGCGCCTTCCGACGGCGCTCGCTGAGGCCGCGGAGGCCCACGGTGCGAAGATCCGCACCGGGGTCGCGGTGCGTGCTGTGCGCTCGGATGTCGAGACGGTCACCGTCGAGACGACGAGCGGATCTCTGTCCGCTCGCTCAACGACCGGGAGCGCCCCCCGGTCGTTGAGCGAGGAGCGCAGCGACGAGTCGAAACGCGCATCCGCGCCGACGGCGGCGGCGGTCCGCCTCGTCGCGGCGGCCATCGCCCCCCCCGCCCTCGCCGCCGAACCCGTCGGCTCGGGCGTGATCGTCGACGCCGCGCTGCCGACGGCGGCCAAGGCCCTCACGCACATCACCGCCAAGTGGGACTGGGCGCGCGCCGCGACGCCAGACGGCATCCACCTCGTGCGGCTCTCCGCTCGCGACGCCGCCGCCGGTACGCTGGCCACGGCCGACGAGGTCGCCCGCGAGGTGTCGATCCTCACCGGCGTCGACGTGGCCGCGGCCGATGTCGTCGACCTGGTCGTGCAGGAGTGGACGGATGCCGTCGTCGGCGCCGCCGCGCCCGACGACCTGCCCGCGGGCATCCACCTGGCCGGGGCCGCCGCCGCCGGTACCGGCCTCGCCTCCGTCATCCCGCACGCCCGCGACCTCGCCGCCCGTCTCGACCGCGCGCTCGCGGCATCCCTCCCGTCGTCCTCCCTCCACACCCACCCGGTTTCCTAGGAGCACCGCATGACCGAACAGATCCCGCTCGGATACACCCTCTTCGCCGTCCTGGCCGGCCCCCGTCCGCGGGTGGCGCCCGACGCCGCGGCGATCGCCGAGCTGTCCGCCGCCGTCGACGCGGTCACGGCCGGCGGCGTCAGCGTGCGCGGCCTGTACGACGTCACCGGCATGCGGGGCGAAGCCGATCTCATGATCTGGCTGCACACGACGCCGGGCGCGGTCGATGACCCTGCCGTGCTCCAGAAGGCGCTGCGGGCCCTGCGCCGCACCGGCGTGCTGCAGGCGTACACGGCCGTCTGGACCGCGATGGGGGTGCACCGTGAGGCCGAGTTCAACAAGCGTCACGTGCCCGGGTACCTGCGCGGGGAGAGCGCGCGCGGCTGGCTGTGCCTGTACCCGTTCGTGCGCAGCTACGAGTGGTACCTGCTGCCCGAGGAGGAGCGCGCCGGCATGCTCGCCGAGCACGGCCGCAAGGGCGCCCGCTTCACGGAGGTCGTCGCCAACACCGTCTCGACCTTCGGACTCAGCGACTACGAGTGGCTGCTGCCGCTGGAGAGCGACGACCCGATCCACCTCGTCGACATGATGCGCGATCTGCGCGCCACGGACGCCCGGCGCCACGTGCGCGAGGAGGTCCCGTTCTACACGGGACGGCGCCTCGAGCTCGACGAGCTGGCGGAGGTGCTGAGCTGATGGCCGAGAACATCGCTCCCCGCTCCGCCGAGTTCCGTCCCAAGCCGCCCCGTGCGAGCGCCGCTCCCGTCTGCGGCGACGGATGCCGCGTGCCGGCCGCCACGGCGGCGACGTGCGCCGGCGATCCGCACGTCACCGTCCCCGTCGCCTACGACGGCGTGCTGCTGCTCGGCTTCGGCGGCCCCGAGGGTCAGGACGACGTGATCCCGTTCCTGCGCAACGTCACGGCGGGCCGCGGCATCCCCGACGAGCGCCTCGAAGAGGTGGCGCACCACTACCGTCACTTCGGCGGGATCTCGCCCATCAACGAGCACAACCGGGAGCTGAAGGCGGCACTGGATGCCGAGCTCGCCGTCCGAGGGATCGACCTGCCGGTGTACTGGGGAAACCGCAACTGGATGCCCTACGTCGCCGACGCACTGCAGGACGCCCACGACGCCGGGCACACGCGCCTGCTCGCGATCGCGACGAGCGCCTACAGCTCGTACTCGTCGTGCCGTCAGTATCGCGAGGACCTCGCCGACGCCGTGGAGGCCACCGGGCTCAGCGGCGCCGTCGAGATCGACAAGGTGCGTCAGTTCTTCGACCACCCGGGCTTCGTCACGCCCTTCGCCGAGGGCGTCGCCGACGGCCTCGCGCGCCTGCACGAAGGCGGGTTGGTCGACGACGAGATCGAGATCCTGTTCTCGACCCACTCGATACCCAACAGTGACGCCGACCGTTCCGGTCCGCCCGAGCGCGGCTTCGGCGCCGGAGGCGCGTACGTGGCACAGCACACGGCCGTCGCCGAGACGATCATGTCGCGACTGGGCTCCTCGTGCGCCTGGCAGCTCGTCTTCCAGAGCCGCTCCGGCCCGCCGCAGGTGCCGTGGCTCGAGCCCGACATCAACGACGCGATGGCCGAGCTGCCCGCCCGTGGTCGCAAGGCCGTGCTCATCGTGCCGCTCGGCTTCGTCAGCGACCACATGGAGGTGCTCTGGGACCTCGACACGGAGGCGATGGAGACGGCCGACGAGCTCGGTCTCACGGCGATCCGCACCCCGACTCCGGCGACGCACCCGGCGTACGTCGCGGGACTGGTCGACCTCATGGTCGAGCGGCTGAACGGCACCGCCGCGGCCGACCGCGCGCACGAGACGGACCTCGGACCCTGGTACGACGTGTGCCGTCCCGGATGCTGCGAGAACAAGCGACTCGGCTTCCAGCCGGCACTCGCGGGGATCGCGCCGTGACGGTGACCGACGCCGCCGCACCCGCGCCGCTGCGACTCGGAACCCGAGCGAGTCTGCTGGCCACCACGCAGTCCGGCCACGTCGCCGACGCCCTGCGGGCGGCGACCGGCCGCGAGGTGGAGCTCGTGCCGATCACGACCGCGGGCGACGTGCTCACCGGGCCCCTCGCGCAGCTCGGCGGGACCGGCGTGTTCGTCGCGGCGCTGCGTGAAGCGCTGCTGCGTGACGAGTGCGATCTCGTCGTGCACTCGATGAAGGACCTTCCCACGGCCGACGTCGCGGGCCTCGCGATCGGAGCCGTCCCGCCGCGGGCTCCCGTGGCTGACGTGCTGTGCGCGCGCGATGGCCTCACGCTCGAGGCGCTGCCGCACGGCGCCGTCGTCGGCAGCGGGTCGCCGCGCCGGGTCGCCCAGCTCCTGCGTCGCCGCCCCGACCTGCAGGTGCGCGGCATCCGCGGCAACGTCGACACGCGACTGCGCAAGGTCGACGAGGGGGAGTACGACGCGATCGTGCTCGCCGAGGCGGGTCTGACCCGCATCGGCCGCACCGACCGGATCACCGACCGCTTCGACGCCGACAGCTGGCCCACCTCTGCCGGCCAGGGAGCTCTCGCGGTCGAGGTGCGCGCGGATTCCCCGGTCGCCGCCGAGATCGCCGCCATTACCGATGCGGATGCCGAGATCACCGCACTCTGGGAGCGCGCCGTACTGCGGCTGCTGGAGGCCGGGTGCGCCGCGCCGGTCGGCATCTCCGCCCGGCGCGCGCCGGACGCCGTCACGCTGATCGCGGAGGTCTACGCCCTCGACGGTGCGCGCACCGTCCGCGTCGCGCACTCCGCGGACCCTGCCGACCTCACGACGGCGGACGGACGCGACGCGGCCGCGGCCGTCGTCGTCGCCGCCTTGATGGAGGCCGGGGCCGCCGACCTCGCCGACCTCGGTCCACGCCCCGAGGGAGAGCCCCGGTGACGGCCCTCGCCGGCGCCCGCGTCCTCGTACCGCGCGGCGGCGCATGGGGCGAGCGCGTGGCCGGCGAGCTCTCGCGTCGTGGCGCCCACCCCGTGATCGCGCCGCTCATCCGCACCGCCCCGCCGCGCGACACCACCGCGCGCGACGCCGCCTTCCGGCGGCTTGCCGACGGCGATTACGAGTGGCTGTTCGTGACGAGCGCCGCCAGTGTCGAGCAGATCGCCGTGTTCCTGTCGGCGAGTGAACGCACGGTGCCGACGTCGCTGCGAATCGCGGCGGTCGGTCAGGCCACGGCGCGCGCCGTCACCGAGCTGGGGGCGAACGTCGACTTCATCCCGCTGGGGCGCTCGTCGGCCCACGCGATGATCGCGCAGTGGTGCGCGGCGCACACGGCGACCTCGACCGGGCGCTGCCTCGTGGTGCGCTCCGACCTCGCCGGAGCTGTCGTCAGCGACGAGCTGGAGCTGCGCGGCTTCGCCGTCGACGTGTGCATCGGCTACCGCACGGTCGGCATCGATCTCGCCCCCGACGTGGCGGCCGATCTCGCCGCCGGCCGCTTCGCGATCGTGCTGCTGACCTCGCTGAGCGTCGGACGCGAGCTGCGCCGACAGGTCGGAGCGCTGCCGGCATCCACCCTCGTCGCCTCGATCGGTCCGGGCACCACCCGCGACGCGGAGCGCCTCGGCTTCGTCGTCGGTCACACCGCGCGTACACAGAGCATCGACGCACTCATCGCCGAGCTCGACACCCTTCCCCGACTCCAGGAGGTCACCCGATGACCGCGTTCCCCGTCCGCCGCCTGCGCCGCCTGCGCCGGAGCCCGGCCCTGCGACGCCTCGTCGCCGAGACCGACCTGAGCCCGCGCCGGCTCGTCCTGCCGGTGTTCGTGAAGGAGGACATCGCCGAGGCGCAGCCGATTGCGAGCATGCCCAGGGTTCACCAATACCCCCTCGCCCAGCTCGCGGCCGTGGTCGATGTGGCCGCGGAGGCCGGCATCGGCGGCATCATGCTGTTCGGTGTTCCCGCCGTGCGCGACGCCGTCGGCAGCGGCGCGACCGATCCCGACGGCATCCTCAATCGCGCGATCGCCGTGGCGGCCGCGGCGGCGAAGGGGCGACTGACGGTGCAGGCGGACCTCTGCCTCGACGAGTTCACCGACCACGGCCACTGCGGCGTGCTCGCCGCCGACGGATCGGTCGACAACGACGCGACCCTCGAGGTGTACGCGCGGATGGCGCTCGCCCAGGCCGAGGCCGGCGCCGACATCCTCGGCCTGTCGGGCATGATGGACGGCCAGGTCGCCGCGTGCCGTGCGGCGCTGGATGCCGCGGGGCGCAGCGACGTCGTGATCCTCGCCTACTCCGCCAAGTACGCCTCGGCGTTCTACGGTCCGTTCCGCGACGCCGTCGAGTCGACCCTCACCGGCGACCGTCGCACCTACCAGCTCGACGCCGCCAACGGCCGCGAGGGCGTGCAGGAGGCCCTCGCCGACATCGACGAGGGCGCCGACATCGTCATGGTCAAGCCCGCGGGCCCGTATCTCGATGTGCTCGCCGAGGTCGCCGCCGTGTCGTCCGTGCCGGTCTGGGCCTACCAGGTGTCGGGGGAGTACGCGATGATCGAGCACGCCGCCGCCGCCGGTGTCATCGACCGTGAGCGTGCGATCGGGGAGAGCATCCTCGGCATCCGCCGCGCCGGCGCCGAGGCGATTCTGACGTATTGGGCGATCGAGGTCGCCGGCTGGCTCCGAGAGGGACGCGCACTCGCATGACCGACACCAACGACGCCCTGTTCAGCCGTGCCCGCGCGGTCATCCCCGGTGGCGTGGATTCGCCCGTGCGCGCGTACGGCTCCGTCGGCGGCACGCCGCGCTTCCTCGTCGAGGCCGCGGGCGCGTATGTGACGGATGCCGAGGGCCGCCGCTACGTCGACCTCGTCGCCAGCTGGGGCCCGGCGCTGCTCGGCCACGCCCATCCGGAGGTCGTCGCCGCCGTCCAGGCCGCCGCCGCGCGCGGACTGTCGTTCGGAGCGCCGACCCCGGCCGAGGCGGAGCTCGTGGAGGAGATCGTGCGACGGGTGCCGGCCGTGCAGAAGGCGCGGCTGGTGTCCACGGGCACCGAGGCGACCATGACCGCCATCCGCCTGGCGCGCGGCGCCACCGGCCGCGACCTCCTCGTCAAGTTCGCGGGCCACTACCACGGTCACTCCGACGGTCTGCTGGCCGCCGCCGGGTCGGGGCTGGCGACCTTCGCATTGCCGGGCTCTGCCGGCGTGCCGGAGGCCGTCGCGGCGCAGACGTTGGTCGTCCCGTACAACGACCGTGCCGCGCTGGAGGAGGTCTTCGCCGCCCACTCCGGCCGCATCGCCGCCGTGATCACCGAGGCGGCGGCGGCGAACATGGGCGTTGTCGCCCCGGCATCCGGGTTCTCCACGTTCGTCGCCGAGCTCTGCCGCCGCGAGGGCGCCCTGCTGATCAGCGACGAGGTGCTCACCGGGTTCCGCGCCGCCCCGGGCGGCTACGCCCAGGTGCTCGCGGATGCGGGTGAGACGGTCGTCCCCGACCTCGTCACCTTCGGCAAGGTCATCGGCGGCGGGCTGCCGGTCGCCGCGGTGGGCGGCCGCGCCGACGTCATGGACATGCTCGCCCCGCTGGGGCCGGTGTACCAGGCCGGCACGCTGAGCGGAAACCCCGTCGCGGTCGCCGCGGGGCTCGCGACGCTTCGTCTGGCCGATGCCTCCGCGTACGCCCGGCTGGCAGCGGCGGCCGACGCGGTCGCCGACGCGGCGACGGCGGCGCTGACTGCGGCCGGGGTGCCCCACGTGCTGCAGCGGGCGGGAACCCTGTTCAGCGTCTTCTTCGGCGCCGAGGTGGTCGGCGGTGTGTCGGACTACGCGACGGCGCAGCGTCAGGACACGGCCGCCTACGGCCGCTTCTTCCACGCGATGCTGGACGCCGGCGTCTCGCTGCCGCCGTCGGCGTTCGAGGCGTGGTTCCTCACCGCCGCGCACGACGATGCCGCGGTGGCGCAGATCGTCGACGCCCTGCCCGCGGCCGCCCGCGCCGCGGCATCCGCCTGATCGCGCGCTTCGGTTGGCGCGTGCGCCGAGAACGCCGCGCGCGTTCCCGGTGCGCGCGCCAGGTGAATGCCGGCGTCGTGCGCGCAGCGATGTCGGTGGCCCGGGCTAGCGTCGGGGCATGAACACCGACGAGCTGTTTCTGCGTTCCGACGCGGCCCTGCGCGACGTGATCGACCGGATCGGTCCGGCCGATCTCACCCGGTCGGCACCCGCCGAGTGGACCTCCACGGCGAACCCCACGTTCCGTGACATCCTGCAGGCGCACACGTACGACGAGGCGTGGGTTCCCGACGTCCTGCGCGGACGTGCGGCGGCCGACGGCGACGACCTGCGCGGCGTCGATCTGCTGGGCGACGATCCGATCGGCGCCTACGACGCGCGCAACGATGCCGCGACCGCCGCCGTGCGCGCCGGCGGCTACGCCGACACGTTCCGGTTCAGCTACGGCGACTATTCGGCCGCCGAAGGGTTCGCGCACCTGGCCACGTATCGGGCATTCCAGGCGTGGCAGATCGCGAAGCATCTCGGCATCCCGTTCCACCTGTCACCCGAGCTGATCGCCGATCTCGAGGAACACGTCGTGGCGTTCGCGGACGAGTGGCGCCAGTGGGGCGTGTTCCCTCCCGCTATCGAGGCACCGGCCGATGCCGACGACGAGACGCGTCTGCTCTGCGCCGTCGGCTACTGGATCCCGTAGGGGGCGATCGCGGCGTCCCTCGAGCCGGCGGCCCCGCCGGATAGGCTGGAGCGCATGCCCGTGACCCTGCTCGGAGCCGCCGAGATCCGCGCGCTCGCCGCCGACCTCGACGTGACACCGACGAAGAAGCTCGGTCAGAACTTCGTCGTCGATGCCAACACCGTGCGAAAGATCGTGCACGTCGCGGAGGTGACGGCCGCCGACCGGGTCGTCGAGGTGGGCCCCGGGCTGGGCTCTCTCACACTCGCGATTCTGGAGACCGGCGCTGCGGTCACCGCCGTGGAGATCGATCATCGCCTCGCCGAGCGTCTGCCGGCCACGGCCGCGTCGCACGGCGTCGCCGCCGGTGCGCTGACGGTCGTGGATGCCGACGCCCTTCGCGTCACCGCGCTTCCGGGTGATCCGAACGTGCTCGTCGCCAACCTGCCGTACAACGTCAGCGTGCCGGTGCTGCTGCACTTCATGGAGACCTTTCCGGGCCTTGAGCGCGGTGTCGTGATGGTGCAGGCGGAGGTGGGGGAGCGGCTCGCCGCTCCGCCGGGATCCAAGGTCTACGGAGCGCCCAGCGTCAAGGCCGCCTGGTACGGCCCGTGGCGGCTGGCCGGCACCGTCTCTCGGCAGGTCTTCTGGCCGGTGCCCAACGTCGACAGCGTGCTCGTCGGGTTCCGTCGCGACCTCGAGCCGCGCGGCGACGAGGCGCTTCGTCGCGCGACGTTCCAGGTGGTGGATGCCGCATTCCAGCAGCGCCGCAAGATGCTGCGGCAGGCGCTGGCACCGGTGCTCGGCGGATCGTCGAGCACCGCGTCGGCGGTGTTGGAGGCTGCAGGCGTCGACCCGACGGCGCGTGGCGAGCAGCTCACGATCGCGGACTTCGTCGCGATCGCCCGCACGCTTCGGTAAGCGCCGGTGCGCGCGCCGCGCCTCGCCGTGACCCGCTGACCGTCGGTCGGCGACATGTCGCGTCCTGTTCACCGCGCGGTCACGAAACATGCTTGTAACATTGCGCCCATGCGTATGGCCGAGCATCCTGCTCCCGAACGGGTCCTGCTCCATCTCAGCGACACCCATCTGCGCGCCGCCGGCTCGCGCATCTGGGACCGCGTCTCGGGGGAAGAACACCTCGCTCGTGCGTTGTCCGGAATCGAAGCGTCGGGCGTGCGTCCCGACGCGATCGTGGTGACGGGTGACCTCGTCGACCTCGGCGAACGTGCCGCCTATGCCACGCTGCGCGCGATGGTGGAACCCGTGGCCGCACGCCTCGAGGCGCCGGTGGTGTGGGTGATGGGAAACCACGACGATCGCGCCGCGTTCCGCAGCGAGCTCTGGGACGACGAGGATGCGGACCTTCGCCCCGTCGATCGCGTCGACGAGTTCGACGGCCTGCGCATCGTCACGCTGGACACCTCCGTGCCGGGGCATCACTACGGCGAGATCAGCGACGCGCAGCTGGCCTGGCTCGCCACCGTGCTCGTCACGCCCGCGCCGCTGGGCACGATCCTCGCCATGCATCACCCGCCCGTGCCGAGCGTGCTCGCGCTCGCGGCGAGCGTGGAGCTGCGCGATCAGGCGCGGCTCGCCCGTGTGGTGCGCGGCACCGACGTCCGCGCGATCATCGCCGGGCATCTTCACTACTCGACGTTCGCGACGTTTGCCGGCATCCCCGTCTCGGTCGCCTCATCGACCTGCTACGCGCAGGATCTCACCGTGCCGGTCGGCGGCACCCGTCCGCAGGACGGCGCGCAGTCCTACAACCTCGTCCACGTGTACGACGACACCGTCGTCCACTCCGTGGTCCCGGTCGACGTATCGCGCGTCATGGAGTACACCGACCCCGAGGCGGCTCAGCGACTCCTCGCGGACGCGGGGATCACCGGCGTCGGCGTGCAGCGGCCGTCGGCGCCGCCGACACGCCCGGTGTCCGTGCTGCACTGACCGGCGTCTCCCACGGGGCACGCACCGGGAACATCCGCTCGAGCGTCTCGCGGAGCATCCGCACGCGCAGCTCCTCCGGCACCTCCGTCTCGCCGCCGTCGTTCAGGCAGAACATGTCGGCGTCGCGGCGTTGCTCCAAACGGCGCATCTTCTTCAGTGACGAGGCCATCGTGGTCTGCACGTACTGCACGCGCGGCTCGTTCGTCGCGATCGCGCGTCCGGTCATCAGTGCGTAGTAGTGATAGAGGCTGTTGGTCACCGAGACGTCGGTCGCGCTGCGGAAGCGGGATGCCGCCGTGCGCGCGATGTCGTCGGCGAACTCGCGCTCCACCTCCGCGGCCACGCTTCGCCGCATCGGGGCCGCGCAGTGCTCGAGGTCGCGCAGGATCACCCGCCCGAAGCGCTCCCGCAGGAGCTCTCGATTGACGCGCAGCGCGTTGTCGTGGCCGGATCGTTCCGTGCGTGTGGGGCCGGCCCCGATGCGGACGTCGCACTCGACGAACTTGGTGAGACCGCCCGCGGTGAAGAACATCTCCGCCGTCACGGGGCGGCCGAAGAACATGTCGTCGTTCGAGTAGAGGAAGTGCTCGGCCAGCCCGTCGATGCGGTGCAGTTGCGCCTCGACGGCGTGGGAGTTGTGCGTGGGGAGTACGGACGGGTCGGCGAAGAACTCCTCGCTGCGCACGACCGTCACCCGCGGGTGCTCCGCCAGCCAGGCGGGATGCGGCGAGTCGGTGGCGATGAAGATGCGTCGCACCCAGGGTGCGTACATGTGGACGCTGCGCAGCGCATACCGCAGCTCGTCGACGTGACGGTAGCGGGCGGGCCCGTCGTCGCCCTTGCCGACGACGTACTCCTCTTGCTGCGCGGCGCGCTGTCGCTGGAACTCGCTGGCCGATCCGTCGACCCAGGAGAAGACCATGTCGATGTCGACGCTGACCTGGTGGGGGCGTGCGTCGAACATGCCCACCACGGTGCGCCACGACCTGCCGTAGCGCCAGACCGTCGTGGGAACGAGGTCGGATGCCGGGAAGACCCGCCGCGTGAGCGCGTTCGGTCGTGGCGTGTGGACCAGCTCGCTGGCCGTCCGCCACGTCTCCAGACGCACCCCCTGCGCGCTGCCGTAGCGCAGTGATCCGCTCTGCGTGATCCGCGGGCGAAACAGCCGCAGAGCCCACACGGCGTCGGCGTCGGGGAGGGGTAGATCGACGGCGAGGCGGGCGGGACCGCCCGGCGTCTTCGCGTACAGCGGCTCTTGCGCTCCGGCGGCGGCGAGGGCGCGCAGGGCCGCGCGTCCCTCCGCGGCATCGACCACGATCACCACGGCGCCGTGGTCGTCTTGGGCGAGCAGCGGATCGATGCCGGCGGCGACCAGGGCGTCGGCGACCAGTCCGATGTCCGCGATGCGCGCCATCTCGGGCGTGAGGTCGTCGTGGACGACGTGGAGGATGCCGTCCACCCAGCGCAGGTCGTCGCGGGCGAGCAGGCTCGACCAGGGATGCGGGTGCGGCGAGAGTGCCTCCAGTGCTGCCATTACGCGGACCGCCCTTCATCGTCGGAGAGCCTCAGCGTACGTTGCCGGCGTTTCCCGCGCGTTTCGGGAGCGACAGGCCCGGTGAGCGGTCGCGGTCGATAGCCTGGACGGGTGACCGACACCTCCGAGCGTTTCCCCGCCTCGCGCGGCGGCGACCTGCACCGTCCGTACGCCGCGGCATCCGACCGCTACTCCGCCTCCACGTTTCGTCAGGTGGGCTCGAGCGGGCTGTATCTGCCGGCGATCTCGCTGGGGCTGTGGTGGAACTTCGGCGACAACGTGCCCTTCGACAACCAGCGCGCGCTGCTGCGCCACGCCTTCGACCGCGGCATCACCCATTTCGATCTCGCGAACAACTACGGTCCGCCCTACGGCAGCGCCGAGACGAACTTCGGGCGCATGATGCGAGAGGACTTCCGGCCCTACCGGGACGAGCTGATCATCTCGTCGAAGGCCGGGTACGACATGTGGGACGGGCCCTACGGCCAGTGGGGTTCGCGCAAGTACCTGCTCGCCAGCGCCGAGCAGTCGCTGACGCGCATGTCGCTCGACTACGTCGACATCTTCTACTCACACCGCTTCGATCCGGTCACCCCGATCGAGGAGACGGTCGCGGCGCTGGACACTCTCGTGCGTCAGGGCAAGGCGCTCTACGTCGGCATCTCGTCGTACGAGCCCGAGCAGACGGCGAAGGCGGCTGCGGTGGCGCGTGAGCTCGGCACACCGCTGATCATCCATCAGCCGTCCTACTCGATCCTCGGGCGATGGATCGAAGACGGCTTGACCGGCGTGCTCCGGGAGGAGGGGATGGGGGCGATCGCCTTCGTGCCGCTCGCGCAGGGCCTGCTCACCGATCGCTATCTCGGCGACGGCACCTCGACCCGGTCGCAGGAGCGCTCGTCGCTGCCCGGGCGCCGTCTGACCGATACGGCGCTGGAGGGCCTGCGCGCGCTGAACGTGATCGCCCGTGAGCGCGGACAGAGCCTCGCGCAGCTCGCGCTGCAGTGGGTGCTGCGCGACGGCGTGGTGGCTTCGGCGCTCATCGGCGCTTCGCGCCCGCAGCAGCTCGACGAGAACCTCGCGGCCGTGCACGGTCCCGCCTTCGACGCGGAAGAGCTCGAGCGCATCGACGTCATCTCCGCCGGTATCGGCGAGGTGTGGGCGGACGCTTCGTGACGACCGCTGCGGCGGCCGGTCGCCGGGTGCACGTGCGTGCGCCCGGCAAGATCAACATCGCCTTCGACGTCGGTGACGTCCAGCCCGACGGCTACCACGACGTGGCCTCGGTGTATCAGGCGGTGTCCGCGTACGAAGACGTGTGGGCGCGGGTCGCGGACGACTTCACGCTCACGGTGACCGGCGATCTGGACGTGTCTGGTGTGCCGCTCGACGAGTCCAATCTCGCCGTGCGCGCCGCGCGGCGCGTCGCGGAGCGGCTGGGGTGGCGCGGCGGCATCCACCTCGACATCCACAAGGGCGTACCCGTCGCCGGCGGCATGGGCGGCGGCTCGGCGGATGCCGCGGCGGCTCTCGTGGCCGTCAACGAGCTGCTCGGCGGAGCTCTCACGACTCTCGAACTGCAAGAACTCGCGGCGCCCCTGGGCGCGGACGTGCCGTTCGCGGTGCTCGGGGGGACGGCCATCGGCACGGGGCGCGGCGACGAGCTCGCTCCGGCGCTGGCACGGGGCCGCTTCGACTGGGTGCTCGTGACGAGTGAGGACGGACTGTCGACCCCCGCCGTGTACCGGGAACTGGACCGGTTGAGAGAGCTGCCCGACATCGCGCCCGCCCACGGTGTACCCGCCGCCGACCCTGTCGTGATGCAGGCGCTGCGTGCGGGCGATCCCGCCGCACTCGCCGTGGCCGTGCGCAACGACCTGCAGGACGCCGCCCTCTCGCTGCGGCCGTCGCTGGCCGAGACGCTGCGCGCAGGTCATCGCGCGGGCGCGCTGGCCGGGCTCGTCTCGGGGTCCGGACCGACCGTCGCCTTCCTCGCCGCCGATGAGCGCGGGGCGTCGGCGCTGGCGTCCGAACTCGCCGCTTCGGCGGCGCCGGGATCGCGTGTGCTGCACGTGCACGGACCCGTCCCCGGCGCGCGCGTGATCACCTCCTGACCATTGCGCGTCTGCCGCATCGGGCAGACACCGACCGAAGAGCGTCCTCACGAACGGAGACCGCATGTCCGATCGCCACCCTCACCACGATGCGTCGCTGGATCGCACCATGACAGACGATCTCGCCGGCCGCGGGCTCGTCGTGCGTCGGGTCGACGATGCGCTGCGCACCGAGACCGACCCCTGGTTGGAGGCCGTCTCCCGCGGCTTCCTGGGCGGTGAGCGCAACGACGTGCAGCGTGATGCGTTCTTCGCGCACACGGCGTACCGGCGCAAGATCGGCGTGTTCGATGAGACCGCGCCCCAGCCGGACGTGCCGGTGGCGACCTTCGCCTCGTGGGCGGCGGAGCTGACCCTTCCCGGAGGGACCGTTGCGGCCTGTGCGATCAGCTCGGTGACCGTCGACCCCACCCATCGCCGCCGCGGCATCCTGCGCTCGGTGATGACGGGGGAGCTGCGTACCGCCGTGGAGCGCGGGCTTCCCGTCGCGATCCTCACCGTGAGCGAGTCGACGATCTACGGCCGCTTCGGCTTCGCGCCGGCCGCGCTCGCCGCGCAGTGGACGATCGACGCCCGTCGGGCGCGGTGGGTGGGCCCCGACGCGCCGGGACGCATCGACTTCGTCACTCGCGCGCAGGGGCGTGAGATCGCTGCGGCGCTGCACGAGCGCGTGCGCGCGCAGACGCCGGGTGAGATCGACATGCCCGGTGGGCACTGGGACCGCTTCTTCGGCACCCGAGCCGACGTCGAGAAAGCCGAGGAGCTGCGGGTGGTCCAGTACCGCTCCGCAACGGGAGACGTCGACGGCGTCGCCCTGTACAAGGTCACGGAGAACGAGCACGACTTCGCGGCGTCCACTGTCGATGTCCTGCTGCTGGTCGCGGCGACCGACGAGGCGTACGCGGGGCTGTGGCGCTTCCTGCTGACGATGGACCTCATCGCCACGGTGCGCGCCGGCGAACTGTCGGTCGACGAGCCGCTGTGGTGGATGATCGCCGACCAGCGGGCCGCGACCGTCACCGTGCGCGACCACCACTACACGCGGATCCTCGATGTACCGGCCGCCCTGTCGGCGCGCACCTACGACGTCGCCGACACGGTCGTGCTCGACGTCGCCGATCCGCTGGGCATCGCCTCCGGGGTGTTCCTGCTGACGACGGATGCCGACGGCACCGCCGCGGTGGAGCTGGTCGACGAGCCGCCGGTCGGCGTGCCGACGGTCACGCTCGGGGTGGCCGCGCTGTCCGCGCTGCTGCTGGGCGGCGTGTCGCCCGTGACGCTGGCGCGCGCGGGCCGTCTGGTCGCCGACGACGCCCCCGCGCTCGCACGGCTGTTCGCCTCCACGGTGCCGCCGCGCCTGAGCTTCTGGTACTGAGCGCCGGGACCTCTCGCGTAGCCTGGAGCGGATATGGCGCATCTGCTCGGGGCTGAGGGCCTCCACCTGGAATTCCCCACGAAGGTCGTCTTCGACGGCGTCTCTCTCGGCGTCGACGAGGGGGATCGCATCGGCATCGTCGGCCGCAACGGCGACGGCAAGTCATCCCTCATGGCCATGCTGGCCGGCCGCCTCGCGCCGGATGCCGGGCGCGTGACGGTGCGCGGCGGCGTGCGCGTGGGCGTGCTCGACCAGGGCGACACGCTCGATGACACGTTGACCATCGCGCAGAGCGTCGTCGGCGACCGTGCCGAGCACGACTGGGCCGGGGATGCCGGGGTGCGCGACGTGATCGCGGGCCTCGTGGGTGATCTCGACTGGGACGGCCCGGTCGCCGGACTCTCCGGAGGGCAGCGGCGACGGGTCGCGCTCGCGCACCTGCTCGTCGGAGACTGGGACGTGCTGGCGCTCGACGAGCCCACGAACCACCTCGATGTCGAAGCGGTGGCCTGGCTCGCCGCGCACCTCACGCGGCGCTGGTCGGCATCCCAGGGTGCGCTCCTGGTCGTCACCCACGATCGATGGTTCCTGGACGAGGTCTGCACCAAGACGTGGGAGGTGCACGACCGCATCGCCGAGCCGTTCGAGGGCGGCTACGCGGCCTACGTGCTGCAGCGCGTCGAGCGCGACCGCCAGTCGGCCGTGATCGAGCAGCGTCGACAGAACCTCGCTCGCAAAGAGCTCGCGTGGCTGCGCCGCGGCGCGCCGGCGCGCACCAGCAAGCCGCGGTTCCGCATCGAGGCGGCCAATGAACTCATCGCTGACGTCCCCGAGATCCGCGACAAGGTGCAGTTGCAGTCGCTCGCCGTGTCCCGGTTGGGCAAGGACGTCGTCGACCTGCTCGACGCCGGCGTGACTTACGGCGATCGACTGGTGCTGCAGGACGTCGAGTGGCGCATCGCGCCGGGGGAGCGCACCGGCATCCTCGGCGTCAACGGCGCCGGCAAGTCCACGCTCCTCGGTCTCATCGCCGGCACGGTCGAGCCCACCCACGGTCGGGTCAAGCGCGGAAAGACCGTGAAGGTCGCGACGCTCACGCAGCGGATGGACGAGCTCGACCAATACCTGGACGATCCGGTGCGCGTGGTCATCTCGGGGCTGCGCACGAGCTACACCATCGGAACGGGCTCCAAGGCATCCGAGCTCACGCCGGGCCAGCTGCTGGAGCGCATGGGCTTCAGCTCGGCGCAGCTGTCGACGCCCGTGAAGGATCTGTCCGGTGGCCAGCAGCGTCGCCTGCTGCTGCTGCTGATCCTGCTCGATCAGCCCAACGTGCTGATCCTCGACGAGCCGACCAACGACCTCGACACCGACATGCTCGCTGCCATCGAGGACCTCCTCGACTCGTGGGCCGGAACGCTGCTGGTCGTCTCCCACGATCGCTACTTCCTCGAGCGTGTCACGGACCAGCAGTACGCGGTCATGGGCGGACGGCTACGGCACTTGCCGGGAGGCATCGACGAATACCTGAGGCTCCGCGCCGTTCAGCGCGACCAGCCGGCTGCGCCCGTCGTGGCCGGCTCGGAGGGCGACACTGCTCCGGCGCTGGCCGGCGCCGACCTCCGCGCCGCGCAGAAGGAGCTCGCCGCGGCGGAGCGGCGCATCCAGAAACTGACGGCCCAGGTGGATGCCGCCCGCACCGCCCTTGCCGACCACGACCAGTCCGACTATGCGGGGCTGGGCGAGAAGATGCGCGCGATCGGCGAGCTCGAGGCAGAGATCGCTGCGCTGGAGGAGCGCTGGTTCGAGCTCTCCGAGCTCATCGGCTGAGCCGGCTGTCAGGAGTCGAAGCCCAGCGACAGCTTTCGCAGCAGGCCCGCGAGTCGCTCGCGATCGGAGCGTGACAGCACGCTGAGCAGCAGGGCTTCGGCGTCGACGAGGCGTGTGATCGCGGCATCCACGCGGGTCTTGCCCTCGTCGGTGATCGTCACCAGAACGCTGCGTCCGTCACCGGGATCGGCCTCGCGGCGCACCAGGCGGCGTCCGACGAGGCGATCGATGCGGTTCGTCATCGTGCCGCTGGAGACCAGCGTCTGCTGCAGCAGCTGCTTGGGACTGAGCTGGTAGGGCTCGCCGGCCCGTCGCAGTGCCGACAGCACGTCCCACTCCCAGGGTTCGAGGTCGCTGCGACGAAACGCCTCGCGTCGCGCCCGGTCGAGATGACGCGACAGGCGATCCACCCGCGAGAGCACCTCCAGCGGCGAGAAGTCGAGATCCGGTCGCTGGGCGCCCCACGCGCCGACGATGCGGTCGACTTCGTCGTGCTCGGTGGACATGCCTCCATTATCGTCACGGCGGCGCTATCGTGTGAATACGCGTTCGAGAAGGAGAACAGATGCGCATCGTGATCGTCGGGGGAGTGGCCGGAGGCATGAGCTGTGCCGCGCGTGCGCGCAGGCTCGATGAGGCGGCCGAGATCATCGTCCTCGAGCGGGGCGCGCACGTCTCGTTCGCGAACTGCGGCCTGCCCTACTACGTCGGCGGAGAGATCGCCGATGAGTCCGCTCTGCTCGTGCAGACCCCGGCCTCGCTGAAAGCGTCTCTCGCGCTCGACGTGCGCCCCGGTCACGAGGTGACGGCGGTGGATGCCGCGGCCAAGACCGTGACCGTGATGAGCGCAGACGGTGTCGACACCCTGCACTACGACGCCCTCGTGCTGGCTCCGGGCGCCGCCGCGGCGACGCCGCCCATCACCGGACTGGACTCGCCGCGGGTGCGGACGCTGCGCAGCGTCGAAGACGCGGTCGCGTTGCGTGATCGCGTCCAGGCCGGTGCGCGCCGTGCCGTCGTGCTCGGAGCGGGCTTCATCGGCATCGAGGCCGCCGAAGCGCTCGCCCAGCGTGGGCTGCACACCACCGTCGTCGAGTTCGCGCCGCACGTGCTGCCCCCGCTCGAGGACGAGCTGGCCGCCCTCGTGACCGCGGAACTGCGGACGCTCGGCATCGAGGTGCGCGCCGGCACCGCGGCCACCGCGGTCGAATCCGGTGAGGACGGCGACGTCGTCGTCCTCGACGACGGCACCCGCCTGGACGCCGACATCGTCGTGCTCTCGGTGGGTGTTCGTCCCGACACGGCGGTCTTCGAGGCCGCGGGCGTCGCATGCGTGCGTGGGGCGATGATCATCGACGAGCACGGACGTACCTCGCTGCCCGACGTCTACGCGGTCGGTGATGCGACGGCATCCGTCGACGCCGTCACCGGGGCCGTGCGTCCCGTCGCGCTCGCCGGACCCGCCAACCGCGCCGGACGGCTCGTCGCCGACGCGATTCTCCGTCCGGAGCACGCTCGTCCGCTTCCGCGCCCCGTCGGGACGGCGATCGTCCGTGTCGGTGCGCAGACGGTGGCGATGACCGGCGCGAACCGCGCCGCGCTCGCCGCCGCCGGGATCGACGCGGACACGCTGCACCTTCATCCGGGCCAGCACGCCGGCTACTTTCCCGGCGCTTCGCAGATCCATCTGGTCGTCCACATCCGTCGGAGTGACGGGTTGCTGCTGGGAGCGCAGGCCGTCGGCGCCGACGGGGTCGACAAGAGGATCGACGTGCTCGCGACGGCCATCCGTGCGGGCTGGGCGGTGGATGAGCTGATCGACCTCGACCTGGCCTACGCACCGCCGTACGGCTCTGCGAAGGACCCCGTCAACATGGTGGGGATGGTCGGCGAGAACGTCCGGGGCGGGGCCCTCCGCCTCTGGTACGCGCAGGACGTCGACGCGGTCGCCGAGACCGCGCTGATCCTCGACGTGCGTACACCCGCAGAACTGTCCACCGGGCACCTTCCCGGCGTGCTCGCCATCCCGCACACCGCGCTGCGCGGCCGGCTCGACGAGGTGCGAGAGGCTGCCGCCGGGCGACCCGTGCGCGTCATGTGCCAGTCGGGCGTGCGCTCCGCGATCGCGCACCGCGTGCTCGCGCAGGCCGGGTTCGACTCGGCGTCCCTGTCCGGCGGCATGCTGACGCTGCGCGCCGTTCTCGGTGAGCGGGCGGATGCCGTGCTCGTCTCCGACCGCACACGCGTCTGAGGCGCGCGGACTCTTCCCCTCCCTGGCACGACCGACGAACAACGAACAGGAGAACTCCCATGTGCTCAGCAGTGACCTGCCGAACCTGCGGCAAGACGACGTGGGCCGGCTGCGGCCAGCACGTCGACCAGGTGATGAAGAACGTGCCGGCATCCCAGCGCTGCCCCGGCCACGAGCAGGCAGCCGGCGGCGGCTTCCTCGCCCGCGTGTTCGGGCGGTGACGACGAACGTGTCCGCATCCGACGCGGCGACGGCGCACGACGGCGCCGCGCAGCGCAAGATCGCCAACCGTCTGCGCCGTGCGCGGGGCCAGCTCGATGCGGTCATCGCCGCCGTTGAGGAGGGAAAGCCCTGTCGCGACGTCGTGACGCAGTTGGCTGCCGTCTCCAGCGCGCTGGACCGCGCCGGCTTCGCCATCGTGTCCACGGCGCTGCGGGAGTGTCTTTCCGATCCGGAGGGTGCAGCCGCGGAAGACGGCGTCACCGCCGACGAGCTGGAGAAGCTCTTCCTCATGCTCGCCTGAGCACGGCGATGCGGTCATCCGGGGTCGGGACTGGCAGACTGGAGCGGCACACCCGCCGTCTCGTGGGGTGCGGTCCGCCGTAGTGTAACGGCAGCACGACAGCCTTTGGAGCTGTGAGGTTCAGGTTCGAATCCTGGCGGCGGAGCATGACAGAGAACAGGTTGGATGCGTCCCTCGCCGTCGTGATCCTCGCCGCGGGGCAGGGTACGCGCATGCGCTCGTCGCTGCCGAAGGTGCTGCACCGCATCGGGGGCCGCCCCCTCGTCGGGCACGTTCTCGACACGGCGCGCGACCTGTCGCCCGCCCACGTTCTCGTCGTCGTCCGGCACGAAAGGGATCTCGTCGCCGATGCGGTGACCGGTATCTCGCCCGAGGTCGTCGTGGTCGACCAGGACGAGATCCCGGGCACGGGTCGCGCCGTCGAAGTCGCCCTGGACGCCGTCCCCGATTTCGACGGCGACGTGCTGGTGCTTTCCGGTGACGTCCCCCTGCTCGATGCCGAGACGCTGAGCGCCCTCATCCGAGACCACCGCTCGTCCCGGGCTGCGATCACACTGCTGTCGGCCGTGCTCGACGACGCGACCGGCTACGGCCGTGTCGTGCGCGCCACCAACGGCGGCGTGGAGCGCATCGTCGAGCAGAAGGACGCCACGGCCGCGGAAGCGGCGATCACCGAGATCAACGCGGGCGTCTACGTCTTCCAGGCGGAGATGTTGCGTTCGCAGCTGGCGCGTGTGGGCACCCAGAACGCGCAGGGCGAGAAGTATCTGACCGACGTCGTGGGCCTGGCCCGCACCGCGGGGCTCGCCGTCACGGCATCCGTCGTCTCCGACGTCTCGCTGACGCTCGGCGTCAACGATCGCGCGCAGCTCGCCGAGGCCGGGCGCCTGCTCAACGCGCGCACCGTGCGCCGGTGGCAACTCGACGGCGTCACGATTCAGGATCCGGCGACGACCTGGATCGATGTCACCGCGACCCTCGCGCCCGACGTGACGGTGTTGCCCAACACTCACATCCTGCGCGCCACCGCCGTGGCTGCCGGCGCCACGATCGGACCCGACACGACGCTGGAGGACTGCGAGGTGGGCGAGAACGCCGTCGTCCGCCGCACTGATGCGACTCTCGCCGTCATCGGGGCGGGCGCCTCGGTCGGACCGTTCGCCTATCTGCGGCCGGGTACCGTGCTGGCCGACGGAGGCAAGATCGGAACGTTCGTGGAGACGAAGAACTCCACCATCGGCGCAGGCAGCAAGGTTCCCCACCTGTCCTACATCGGCGACACGACGATCGGACGCGGCGTCAACCTCGGCGCCGGCGCGATCACCGCGAACTACGACGACATCGCCAAGCATCGCACCGAGATCGGTGACGAGGTGCACTCCGGCTCGCACAACGTCTTCGTCGCGCCCGTTAGGATCGGAGATGGCGCCAAGACCGGTGCCGGTGCGGTGATCCGGAAGGACGTCCCGCCCGGAGCTCTCGCCTTGAGCGTTGCCCCCCAGCGCAACGTCGAGGGGTGGGTCGAGAACCACCGACCGGGAACGGCCGCGGCCGCGGCCGCGGCACGTTCCCGCACTGCACAGGAAGCGGACCATGGCGCGCAAGAAGCACACGGTTGACCTGGACGTCGAGCGCGGGATCGCCCCCGGACTCGTCGCCAAGACCAAGAAGCGTCTGGTCGTCGCCAGCGGCAGCTCGCATCCGACCCTGTCGCATGACGTCGCCCAGGCGCTCGGCACCGAGCTGGTACCGACCGAGCATCGTACGTTCGCCTCCGGCGAGATCCTGACCCGCTTCGAGGTGTCGATCCGCGGCTGCGATGCCTTCATCATCCAGTCCTTCGGCCCCCCGGTGAACGAGTGGCTCATGGAGCTGCTGATCATGCTGGATGCCGCCAAGCGCGCCTCCGCGAAGCGGATCACCGTCGTCGCGCCGTATTACCCGTACTCGCGTCAGGACAAGAAGGGTCGCGGTCGCGAGCCGATCAGCGCGCGTCTCGTCGCCGATCTGCTGAAGACGGCGGGTGCCGACCGCGTGATGAGCGTGGACCTGCACGCCGCTCAGATCCAGGGGTTCTTCGATGGACCGGTCGATCACCTGTTCGCCAAGCCCGTGCTGCTCGAGTACTTCCAGAACAGCCTTTCGACCGACGACCGTGCCAAGCTCACCGTCGTCTCGCCCGACACCGGGCGCGTGCGCGTGGCCGACCAGTGGTCCGACTCGCTCGGAGCGCCTCTCGCGATCATCCACAAACGCCGCGACCCGAACGTCGCCAACCAGGTGACCGTCAACGAGATCGTGGGACACGTCGAGGGTCGCGTCTGCCTGCTCGTCGACGACATGATCGACACCGGCGGCACCATCGTCAAGGCGGCGCAGGCGCTGAAGACCAACGGGGCCGAACGGGTCATCGTGGCGGCCACGCACGCGGTGTTCAGCGCTCCGGCGACCGAGCGCCTGCAGGATGCCGCGATCGACGAAGTCGTCGTGACCGACACGATTCCCCTTGCGGACGAGAAGCGCTTCCCGGGGCTGACGATTCTGCCCATCGCTCCGCTGCTCGCGCGCGCGATCAAAGAGGTCTTCGAGGACGGGTCGGTCACAAGCATGTTCGACGGCGCCGCCTGAGACAGGGAAACGCCGAGGACGGGCCGGAGATATTACCGGTCATCCGGCCTGCGGGTGGATCCGCATCGTGCCTAGGATCGCGGTATGACCCCTCCGATGCTCGAGGCGGACCTGACTGTCGCCGCACCTCATGCTCGACCGATCGATGACCTGCGCAGCGCGCTGCGGGTCGACGGCGATGGCTTGAGCGCGGCCGACGTCGCGGAACGGCTCGAGATCGCCGGTCCCAACCTGCTGCCGGAGCCGAAACGCACGCCGGGGTGGCTGCGGTTCCTCTCCCACTTCAACGACACTCTGATCTACATCCTGCTGGCCGCCGCCGCCATCAAGGCCGTGATGGGCGACTGGCTCGATTTCTGGGTCATCATGGCCGTCGCCATCATCAACGCGGTGATCGGGTATGTCCAGGAAGGGCAGGCGGAAAAGGCTCTCGCGGGCATCCGCGGCATGCTCTCCCCCGAAGCCACCGTGCTCCGCGACGGTCGCTGGGCCACGGTGCCTGCCGCCGACCTTGTACCGGGTGACATCGTCCGGCTCATGCCCGGCGACAAGGTCCCCGCCGACGTCCGCCTCGTCGAGGCGACGCAGTTGCGCATCGACGAAGCCGCGCTGACGGGGGAGTCGGTGCCGTCGTCCAAGGATCCGGCGCCCGTTGCCCACGGAGCCGGCGTGGGAGACCGTGCGTCGATGGCATTCTCCGGCACGATCGTCACCGGCGGTCAGGGCGCGGGCATCGTCACCGGAACGGGCGCGGCGACCGAGATCGGGAAGATCCAGGCCCTCGTCGGGGAGGCGGGCTCGCTCGATACACCGCTCACGATCCAGCTGGCATCTTTCGGCAAGAAGCTCACCCTCGTCATCCTCGGGATGGCGCTGGCCATGATGGTCATCGGCCGATACCTGCACGACATGCCCCTGCCCGACCTCGTCTCGGCGACGATCGGTTTCGCCGTGGCGGCGATCCCGGAGGGGCTTCCCGCGCTGGTGACGATCACTCTGGCGATCGGCGTGCAGCAGATGGCCCGACGTCACGCGATCACCCGTAAGCTGCCCGCCGTCGAGGCGCTCGGCTCGGTCACCACCGTCTGCTCCGACAAGACGGGCACGCTGACCAAGAACGAGATGACGGTGCGCACGATGCTCACCCCGGTCGGACGCTATGAGGTTTCCGGCCTCGGCTACGACCCGACGGGCGAGATCACGCCGGCCGGCGGCTCAGACCTGGCGGCGCTGCTGGCCGTGGCCGACCTCTGCAACGACGCCTCGCTCGAGCGCGTGTCGGCGGGGGCCGATGTCGACAGCGCCCGGACGCTCGGCTGGGCGCTCGTCGGCGAGCCGACCGAGGGGGCGTTGAAGGTCGTCGCCATGAAGGGGGGATCGGATGCCGGGGGAGCGCGTCGCATCGGTGTCGTGCCGTTCGATTCCGCCCACAAGTTCATGGCGACCCTGAACGAGAGCCCCGACGGCTCCCGGGCAATCCTTGTGAAGGGCGCCCCCGACCGTCTGCTCGATCGCGCGCTCACCCAGCGCGGTGCCGACGGGTCCGAGCCGCTGGACCGCGCGTTCTGGGAGAACGCGGTGGACGAACTCAGCGGACAGGGGCTGCGAGTGCTGGCCGCGGCGCGCAAGCCGACGCGCGCCGACACCGTGAGCGCTGATGAGCTCATCGACCTCGAACTCCTCGGGCTGTGGGGCATCGTGGATCCGCCGCGCCCGGAGGCCATCGAAGCGATCGCGGACTGCCACGCCGCCGGCATCCGCGTGAAGATGATCACGGGCGACCACGCCGGCACCGCCATGGCGATCAGTCGCGAGATGGGTCTGGTCAGCAGCGACGACGCTCCCGTGCTCACCGGTGCCGAGCTCGAAGCGCTGAGCCAGGAGCAGCTGAAGGGCGTCGTGCAGGGGGTCGACGTCTTCGCGCGAACGAGCCCCGAGCACAAGATCCGGATCGTACGTGCACTGCAGTCCCACGGCGAGGTCGTCGCGATGACCGGCGACGGCGTCAACGACGCACCGGCGCTGACCCGGGCCGATATCGGCATCGCAATGGGCATCAAGGGAACCGAGGCCACGAAGGAGGCCGCCGAGATCGTCCTCACCGACGACAACTTCGCCACGATCCGCAGCGCGATCGCCGAGGGACGGCGGATCTACGACAATCTCCGCAAGTCGGTCGTCTTCCTGCTGCCGACCAACGGTGCGCAGTCGCTCGTGATCCTGGTGGCGGTCGTCTTCGGCCTCACCCTGCCGCTCACACCCGTGCAGGTGCTGTGGGTCAACATGGTCACGGCCATCACCCTCTCGCTTGCGCTGGCCTACGAGCCCGCCGAACGGGGCATCATGAACCGACCACCGCGGCCGACCGGCGGATCCATCGTCTCGATGCGTGAGCTCGGCTTCATCCTGGCGGTCTCGGTGCTCATCGGCGGCGCGACCCTCGGTGTGTTCGCCCTCGCGCTCGCCCGCGGGGTCGATCTCGATGTCGCGCGCACCGAGGCTGTCGCCATGCTCGCTTTCGGTCAGCTCGCCTTCCTGCTCAACTGTCGCTTCCTCGGCCGCTCGAGCCTGACGCTCGACGTGCTGCGCGGAAACCGTGTGATCTGGTGGTCGGCGGCGGCCCTGCTCGTGCTCCAGGCGCTCTACACCTACGTCCCCTTCCTCAACGACCTGTTCGGCTCCGAGCCCCTGGATGCTGTGGGCTGGCTGATGCCGATCGCCGCCTCTGTGGGCGTCTTCTTCGCGGTCGAGGGCCTGAAAGCGCTTCGCCGCGAGCGCGAAGCGCGCGTGTGAGGCCGGCCCGACGGGCGATTCGTGCCCGCGCGGTGAGGACGGTTCTCAATGCGAATGCATAGGTGATACGCGGGGGTGGCGCAGAAGGGCCCCAGTAGCGTGGAGGGGCGCCACCGCGATGCGCCCCCCCGCATCTGAAGCGGCAGGGCACGACAGAAGGAGGACCATCATGATCCGCACCACCGCCGTACCCCGTTCCGTCCGCACCGGCGCTGCTGCCGCCTCGGTGTTCGGAATGATCGCCCTCGCGGGCTGCTCGGCCACCACGACGAGCACCGCGTCGCCGTCGGCCGCCCCCGCCGACGAGTCCACCCCCTCGACGGCGTCCTCGGCTCCTGCCACCGGCAGCACCGGGGCCGCCGCCTCCGGCAGCGTGTACAAGGACGGCACCTACTCGGCCGACGGTTCGTACGCGACCCCCGAGTCGGTCGAGACCATCTCGGTGACGGTCACGCTCGCCGGCGACGTCATCACCGACGTGCAGGTCAGCGGAAATCCGACCAAGAGCGAGTCGAAGCAGTATCAGAGCCAGTTCATCGGCGGAATCAGCTCCGAGGTCGTCGGCAAGAAGATCGAGGACATCTCGGTGTCGCGCGTCGCCGGTTCGTCGCTGACCAGCGGTGGATTCAACAAGGCGATCGAAGAGATCAAGACCGAAGCGAAGGCGTGACCGCGCCCGACGCGCCCGACTCGTCCACGCCCCCCGCTTTCCGCTGGGAGTTCGAGGCGATCGGCACGCGCTGGCGCATCGACACGGCCGTGGAGTTGTCCGCCACGGTGCGCTCCGAGGTCGGTGTTCTGATCGACGCGTTCGACCGCGCGTGGTCGCGATTTCGGCCCGATGCCGAGATCGCCGCGCTCGCGACGGCGGCAGGATCCATCCCGGCGCCCGTCGACGCGGCGCCGATGCTGGATCTGTTCCTCGCGCTGAGCGAGGCCACGGCCGAAGCCGTCAACCCGCTCATCGGCGACGCGCTCGCGCGCCGTGGCTACGACGCCCAGTACGGGCTCGTGGACCACGGCGCGCAAGCCGCTCCGGCGGGATGGTCGCAGCTGCTGACATGGGGCGGCGATCGGCTCACCCTGCGCACGCCGGCGACGATCGATGTCGGAGCGCTCGGCAAAGGGCGCCTCGTCGACCGCGTGCTGCGTCGCGTCGCGGCGCACGTGGAGGGTGCGGTGACGGTCGACGCCGGCGGCGACATCGCTCTGCGCGGCAGCGAGACGATCGCACTCGAGCACCCCTTCGACCCGACGCGCGCGATCGGGGTGTGGCGGGTGACGGATGCCGCGCTCTGCGCGTCCGCGATCCAGCGCCGCGCCTGGCCGGCCGCGGACGGCGGGGGACTGCATCACGTGCTGGACGCGCGCACCGGAGAGCCGGTGCGCACGATCGCCGCGACGTGGGTGGTCGCTGCCGACGCCATGACCGCCGATGCCGCCGCCACCGCGCTCTTCTTCGACGGCGGACCCGCGTTCGCCGACGCTCACGCCGCGGCGTGGGTGCGTATGATCACCGACGGCCGCGTGGAGTGGTCGCCTGACAGTAAGGCAGAGTTGTTCCTGTGATGAGCTCACTCACCGCGGCATGGAGTCGCACCCTGGCGGTGCTCGGTCGCGTATCGATGTACCGCCTGGTCGTTCTCGCGCTCGTCGTCCTGGCCGCGATCGCTCTCGTGCTGTCCTTCGCGGGAGCGGTCGGACCCTCGCCGTGGGAGCTGCTGGTTACCCTCCTCGTGCTCGCGTTGGTCTGTGCCGCGACCGATGCGATCGCGCACCGCGTGCTCGGCAAGGACTGGCGGTGGGAGTCGTCGCTCGTCACCGTGCTGATCCTGCTGTTCGTCCTGCGCCCCACGGTGGAGCCGGCGGCGCTCGTGGGCATCGCCGTCGCGGGACTGGTGGCCTCGGCATCCAAGTACCTGCTGGTCTGGCAGGGACGCCACATCTTCAATCCCGCTGCGGTCGGCGCGACGGTGCTCACGGTGTTGAGCGTGTGGCTGCCGGACCTGGGCTCGTCCGCATGGTGGGTGGGTTCCCCCTTCCTCGCCGGACCCGTCATCCTGCTCGGCCTCGTCGTGCTCGTTCGCACCGAGAAGGTGCGCATCATCGCGCTCTTCCTCGTCGTCGCGGTGGCGGTCGCCTTCGTGCGCACCACGCTGCAGTACCAGCAGGCGGGGCTCGCACTCGATGCGGGGACGGTGTTCTGGAACATCCTCTGGTCGTCGCCGTTCCTGTTCCTCGGCGCTTTCATGCTCTCCGAGCCGCTGACGCTGCCCCCGCGCCGGTGGCAGCAGTTCGTGGTCGCGGCGGTGGTCGGCGTCCTCGCCGGCTGGCCCGTCGACGTCGGCGACGTCAGTCTCGGTCAGGAGCGCGCGCTGCTGGTCGGCAACCTCATCGCCTTCGTCTTCGCCCTACGTACGGCGGTGCGCCTCACCTTCCAGGAACGTGTCGCCCTCACGCCCACCGTGCGCGAGCTGTCGTTCCGGGCGGAACGGCGCTTCCGTTTCGTCGCGGGGCAGTATCTCGAGCTCGAGGTGCCGCACCCCCGCCCCGATGCGCGTGGCACGCGCCGGGAGTTCAGCATCGTCTCGGCCCCGGAGGAGCTGCCGGAGGTGCGCATCGCGCTGCGCGAAGGATCGCAGTCCAGCTACAAGAAGGCGCTCGCGCTCGTCGAGCCGGGCCAGCAGCTCGCGGTGACCGGCGTGTGGGGCGACTTCGTCCTGCCGGCGCGCGCGTCGGCGCCGGTGCTCATGGTCGCCGCCGGCATCGGCGTCACGCCCTTCGTCTCGCAGCTGCGCCACCTGCGCCTGTCGGGGGAGCAGCGTGACGTGGTGTTCGTCTACGTCGCCGCGGATGCCGAAGAGCTCGCGTTTCGCGACGAGCTCGAACACGCCCGCATTCCGGTGATCGTCTTCACTCGCACCGAGCCCGACACGCTTCCCGGGCACTGGACGTGGGCGCAGGGCGTCCGTCTGGATGCCGCGGGACTGCTGCAGATGGTGCCCGATCTCGCGTCGCGGCATGCCTACGTGTCGGGTCCGCCGCGTCTCATCGCGGACCTCGCCCCCGCCCTCGAGAAGGCTCGGACACTCACGACGGACGCCTTCTCGGGTTACTGATCGGCACCGCACCCGTGGTGCGGGGGCCGCGTGCGCCCGGTCGTCGGGGCGGTCTCGGCCCCGGTCGCGCGCAGCCCGGGTCAGGCCGGCGCGTCGGCCGCGTGCGGGGCCGCCGGGCGCGCCGGCAGTCGTACCTCGAACTCGGTGTGTCCCGGTTCGCTGTTGACGGAGATCGTGCCGTGGTGCGCGGTGACGATCGCCTTCGCGATCGACAGGCCCAGGCCGGTTCCTCCGGTCTGGCGTGCGCGGGAGGTGTCGCCGCGCGCAAACCTCTCGAACAGCTCGCCGGCGACCACCGGATCGATGCCGGGACCGTTGTCGGTGACGCGCACGACGGCGTCGCCCCCCTCGACGGCGACGCTCGCGGTGACCGTCGTTCCTGCCGGCGTGTGCACGCGGGCGTTGGTGAGCAGGTTCGCCACGACCTGATGCAGACGCATCGTATCTCCGGCGACGACGACCGGTTCTTCGGCGGCATCCAGCTGCCATTCGTGTCCTGAGCCGGCGACCTGTGCGTCGGCGACACTGTCGACGACCACTCGCGTGAGGTCGACGGCGCCGTACACGAGTTCCTTGCCCTCGTCGAGTCGAGCCAGCAGCAGCAGGTCTTCGACGAGCGCCGTCATCCGCAGGGAGGCGGACTGGATGCGCTCCAGGCTCTGCTCCGACTGCTCGGCGCTGATCGCGACCTGGGCCGGTGTGGCCGCGTCGCCGGCGGCGTTCACGGTTCGCAGCGACCGCAGGGAAAGCTCGGAGTAGCCGCGGATCGCCGCCAGGGGAGTGCGCAGCTCGTGGCTGGCGTCGGCCACGAACGAGCGCATGCGTTCCTCGTTGCGTTGCCGGGCGGCCAGTGACACGTCGATGTGGTCGAGCAGAGTGTTCAGTGCCGCACCGACACGCCCGATCTCATCGCTCGCATCGGCTTCGGATGCCGGGACGCGCTCGGAGATGGTGACGTCGCCCGAGTCCAGCGGCTGCGCAGCGACGCGTGTCGCCGTGGCGGCGACGGCCCGAAGCGGCCGAAGGGAGTAGCGGATCACCACGGCGATGACGGCCGCCAGCAGCAGCAGCCCTCCGGTGGTGACGAGGGCGACGGTCGTCAGGATCTGCGCAATGGTCGTGTTCACGGTCGACACCGGCAGCCCGACCGCGATCGCGTAGGGACCGGCGCCGGTGGTGAACAGCCGGTAGGTGCCGATGTCGTCCACCGTCCCCGTCGCGGAGGGACCGGAGCCGAATGCGTTGGCGATCTCGAGTACCTGTGCGTCCGTCAGCGGCTTCACGCTGTTGCCGTCGAGGTACGCCCCGTCGAAGCCGCTCGCGGACCTCACGATCAGCAGCACTCCGGGAGTTCGCACGCGCGCCTCCTGCAGCACGGTGTACGCGGACTGCACGGTGCCGAAGTCCACCTTCTGCGAGAGCAGTTGCGCGCTGACACTGGCTGCCGCATCGCGCACTTGTGTGTCGAGCTGGCCGGACAGGATGTTGCCGAGAAGCGCGCTGGTGGCGACGCCGATCATCGCCAGAATCAGCGTGACCATGCCGACGACGGCCGCGATCAGTCGCGTCTGCAGGCTCCATTGCGGTCGCCGTCGGACCTTTTTCGGCGCAGGCGCTGCGCTCACTGCGGAGCTTTGATCATGTAGCCCACGCCGCGCACCGTGTGGATGAGCGGGTCACGGCCCGCGTCGATCTTCTTCCGCAGGTAGGAGATGTACAGCTCGACCACCGAGGAGCGCCCGCCGAAGTCGTAGTTCCAGACGCGGTCCAGGATCTGGGCCTTCGACACGACGCGACGCTGGTTGCGCATGAGGAAGCGCAACAGCTCGAACTCCGTCGCCGTCAGCTCGATCTCGGTGTCGCCGCGCATGACCTCATGGGAGTCCTCGTTCAGCGTCAGCTCACCGACGCGCAGGACGGGGTCGGCGCCGCCCGCTGTCGCGGTGCCGGCGCGGCGCATCAGACCGCGCAGACGCGCGACGACCTCTTCCAGGCTGAACGGTTTGGTGACGTAGTCGTCGCCGCCGGCGGTGAGGCCCGCGACGCGGTCGGCGACGGCATCCTTCGCCGTGAGGAAGAGCACCGGCACATCGTTGCCGGCGTGACGCAGTCGCTGCAGCACCGACATGCCGTCGAGGTCGGGCATCATGATGTCGAGCACCATGGCGTCGGGATCGAACTCGCGCGCCTGCGCGAGCGCGTCGAATCCCGACCCCGCCGTGCGGACCTCCCAGCCCTCCATGCGCAGCGCCATCGAGAGCAGGTCCGTGAGCATCTGCTCGTCGTCGACGACGAGGACGCGAAGGGCCGACCCGTCTGGGCGGTGCAGGACAGGGGAGGCGGCGAGAGCGGTCATGGCTCCATTGTGCTGCCGGTGCTGTGAAGAACCTATGCGCCGCGCTATGAGCCCGCTGTGGATTGCGGCAGGCTCTGCCGAGTGGCTCATAGCCACGTCCTCAGTCGCCCTTCGATCGATGTATTGGACGTATCTGCGCCGTGAGCTGTCCGGCCGCAAGAAGCAGACCACGATCGTGGCGATCGGCCTGGCCGTCGCGGTCGCGCTGGTCATCATGGTCAACGCGCTGTCCGCGGGCGTGCGCGACGCAGCGCCAGTCCGGCACCGCTGAGGGCGGCGCGCAGACCGCGCCGCAAGCGGGCGAGGGCAGCCGCGGTCAGGGCGGCGAGGGCGGTGGCGGGGGATTCCAGGGGACTCCTTCGGCGTGGATTCCTTCAGCGTGCTCGGCGTCGACCCCGGCGCCACCGCCGCGGGGCCGTTGACGGCTGCCACCGTCAGCGGTGGACGCGCGCTCACCTCTTCTGACGCGGGTACGGATGTCGCCGTGGTCGACGCGACTTACGCGGCCAGTGCCTCTCTCGCCGTGGGCGGCACCATCGATGTGGCGGGGACGCCGTTCCAGATCGTCGGGATCGTCGCGTCCGCGTCCTCGTCGGCCGACACCGCCGCCAACGTCTACATTCCGCTCGATGTCGCACAGAAGCTCTCCGGCGCGGGCGACGTCGTCTCCACGGTGTACGTGCAGGCCGGCTCGAGCGATCGCATCGCCGCGATCCAGTCCGCGCTCACGGCCGCCCTCCCCACGGCGACCGTCAGCTCGCAGTCGGACCTTGCCTCGACCGTCTCGGGCTCGCTCGCCAGCGCGAGCTCGCTGATCACGAACCTGGGCACGTGGCTGTCGATCATCGTCCTCGTGGTGGCCGTCGCTCTCGCGGTCCTGTTCACGATCTCGGGTATCTCCCGACGCACCCGTGAGCTGGGCACGCTGAAGGCCATCGGGTGGTCCAACGCGCGTGTGGTCGGCCAGGTGGCGGGGGAGTCCGTGGTCCAGGCCCTCATCGGCGGTGTCATCGGCGTGGCGCTCGGCCTCATCCGCGCGCTGATCATCAACATCATCGCCCCCACGGTGTCGGCCTCGGCGGGCGCGACCGCCGGCCGAGGTCCGGGCGGGGGTGGTCGCGGCGGGGGAAGCGGGTTCGGCGGTCAGCTGGCGCAGACGACAACCGAGATCGCGCTGCACGCGCCGCTGTCGCTCTGGATCGTCGGGCTCGCTCTCGTGCTCGCCGTCCTCGGCGGTCTGATCGCCGGCGTGTTCGGTGGCTGGCGTGCCGCCCGTCTCAGTGCCGCGGAAGCACTACGGGCGGTCTCGTGAGCGCCCCGGCCCCCCCACCGACATCCACGATCTCGAAGGAACGACCGACATGACCGTGATCGATGACACCATCGCTACCCCTGCGCCGACCGCGGCGGGAGCGGCCTATCGCTTGACGTCCGTGACGAAGACCTACCGTCAGAAGGGCAGGGAGGTGAAAGCCTTGACGGGGGTCGACCTGCAGATCGAGGCAGGAGAGTTCGCGACGATCCAGGGTCCCACGGGTGGGGGCAAGTCGACCCTGCTTCAGATGCTCGGCGCGCTCGACGTCCCGACCAGCGGAACGGTGCTGCTCGGCGACACCGACCTCGCGGCGGCATCCGCGACGAACCTGCAGAAGGTGCGCGCGCACGAGATCGGCTTCGTGTTCCAGGCCTTCAATCTCATTCCCACGCTCACCGCGGCGGAGAACGTCGCCATGGGCCTGGAGCCGCTGCACCTGGACCGCGCCGAACGTGACGCCCGTGTCGCCGAGGCACTCGCGCACGTCGGCCTCTCCGACCGCGGCGGTCATCGTCCGGGCGAGCTCTCCGGCGGGCAGCGGCAGCGCGTGGCGATCGCACGCGCCATCGCGAAGCGCCCGCGGGCGCTGCTCGCCGACGTGCCGACGGGAGATCTCGACGAGTCGATGCGCGACGAGATCCTCGTGGTCCTCGAACGCCTCAACGCCGAGGGTCTGACGCTCGTCGTCGTCACCCATGACTCGGCGGTCGCGCGTCGCGCCCGTCGTCGGTTGCGGCTCGACAAGGGCAGCGTCACCGACATCACGGCGTGAGAGCGGGGGAGCAGACGGGCCGCCGCGCGGGCTTAGGGTTGCTCTCATGGCTCAACCCCAGTGTGTCGTCTACGACGGCGGCGTCGCCCACCCCACCGACGCCGCACCGGCCGACGCTCTCGCGGAGGCGCGCCGCCGAGGCGGGATGCTGTGGATCGGCCTGACCGCCCCGAGCGATGACGAGGTGAGCGCGCTCGCCGACGTGCTGCAGCTGGAGCGGCTCGGCGTCGCGACGGCGCTGCGCACTCATCAGCGGTCGAAGCTCGAGCGCTTCGGCGATCACCTGTTCGTCGTCGTCCAGCCCTCCCGGTACGACGAGCCGACCGAGACGGTGCAGTGCCGCTCAGTCGACCTCTTCGTCGGCCCCGACTTCTTCGTCGTCATCTCCGGCGACGGCGCGGTCGACATCGATCGGCTCCGGGCGCTGCTCGACCAGCATCCCGACATCGCGGCTCGAGGGCCCCTGGGCGTGCTCTGGGGAACGTTCGAGTACGTCACGCTCGGGTACCGGTCCGTCATGGACGAGATCGAGCACGACATCGACGAGATCGAGGAGCAGCTCTTCGCCGAAGACGAGGGCGTCTCCCGTCGCATCTTCGCGCTGCAGCGCGAAGTCATCGACCTGCGCCATGCGACGGCTCCGCTGCCGGCGATGATGGACCGCCTGGAGCACTACGTGAGTACACGGATGCCGAGTGGCGAGGCCCCCGGATACCGGGAGATCGCCGATCGTGCCCGCTACACCGATGCGCGAGTGGCGGCGTTTCGCGAAACCCTCGACAATGCGCTGACGATCCACGCGACGATCGTCGACCAGCGACGCAACGACCAGATGAGCGAGATGACGCGCACGAGCATCGAGCAGAACGATCAGGTCAAGAAGATCTCGTCCTGGGCCGCCATCGGCTTCGCGCCGACGCTCGTTGCCGGCATCTACGGCATGAACTTCCACGACATGCCCGAACTGTCATGGCCGTGGGGGTACCCCTTCGCCATCGCGCTTATGGCGGCTGTCAGCACGGGGCTGTATCTGGTCTTCAAGAAGAAGGACTGGATCTAGGCCGTGTTGATCAAGTCGGTCTTGATCCAGATCAGGGTGGCGGCGAGGCAGATCGCGGCACGGTAGTTGCGGGCGGTCTTGTCCGAGCGCATCGC